>WRGM01000001.1 GCA_009787175.1 Candidatus Bathycorpusculum fermentans
CATACTATGTTGATTATCCGAATCCAACTAATGGCGTTGTGGATACGACCCTCTCTTCATATACAGGTGCAAAGCATAAATTTACTTTTGTCTGGACATGCGTCAACGGAGGGACAACTGTTAATGGTGTTAGTAACTATGGTTACACTGATGCAAACGGAAGAGTCGTAGGAATGCCCCTTGCTTGGACACAAAAAACTAATCTAAGTAAAACTGGCTATGCAAACCCTGACGGCAGTGGCTACGCATACATTGGTTTTGAAAACACTTCAAAATATCTGTCGGACAACTCTGAATTCGGACCGACGTACAACTATGGCGACTTTTGCAGAGAATACTACAACAATCTCCTTGTCAAAAAATTTTCAGTTAAAGATTCACTTGATGCAGCAGCTAAGGCGACTGGAGGTCCTTCATATAAATTCAGTAATACAGCACTTTACAATGGTTACTGGTTCACTGATACTGTACACGGTATCACCTCTCGATGTTATATGCGTGTTATAGGTGATGGAAATTTAGTTCTGCCAACTTAGGAGATAAAAAACATGAGATTATCTAAAAAAATTTGGGTTATATTAGCGACAATATTAGTTGCATCTTTGTTGCTTGTTCAAACGTCACCTGTTTATGCTGATAAAGAAACTGTTCAAGAAACAGTGATTAACGCTTTACGGGATGTAGCCGGTATTGATGTAGACAAGTATACTGTAAACGTGGATTATTATGATTCATCACCTACGCCTGGTTACGAAGAAAAGTATAGAGGCGAAGAGGGCATACGGTTAACTTTCAAGTCAAATAAAAGCCAATTTCACATAATTGCTGAGTACTTAAACAATCATTTAACATACATGTATTTGTACATAGATATAGGATCTTCTTCTGATGTTTATTATGTCAACAAGTTGTCTGAAGATCCGCTTATAGCAACTCAACAAGTTCTTTCTAGATTGAAAGAATTTACGGGCAATTCAGTTATTGCTGATATGCAAAAAATCGTTGACCCAGCAAAAGATATTGGTGCAATTGCAGATAAAACTGTTGGAAATATAAAATGCAAAGTTTATAGAGATACGTCCATATATTATCCTGGCGATGAAAGATGCCCTGTTAACGGTGTTTACTTTATGTATTCGTATAATGGTGCTGAATCTCCTAAAAGTATAGGTGTCCACTTTGAGGCTGATGGCTTTTTTGCAGGTTTTCATGATGCTTGGAATCTTTATTCTGTAGGTAGTAAGGAGGTAAATGTTTCACAGGAACAGGCTATTGCTATTGCACGGGAGCAGGCTATCAAAGCAGCAGAGCCGGTAACTTTAGAGTTCCCTTTCGATAGACCAGTTGTTGCAGAGTTGCGTATAGCCAATAGGGATAATTCAATATTATTGTATCCTTATTGGTTTGTTGAATTACCCCTTGTTTATCCAGTGGATTTGTCGTTTTATGCATGGCAATTGAGTATTTGGGCAGATACCGGTGAGATAGCATCTAGTCATCCAGTAGGCGGGTATGGAGTTATGCCTGAGCCAAGCGATCCCTCAAATAATGCAACGTCACAAAATACAATAAATCCGTTTCTTATTGCAGGCATAATTGCAACTGTAGCAATAGTCGGATTAATTGCAACAGTAGCAGTGCTTAAAAAACGCTAAAATATCTCTCTCTTTTCTTTCTTTTTTTATCTTTAGTTGAAAAAGACTTTTCAATGTGCTTCATATAGAAAGCTATCATGCATAGTTCACAAATTATGGTTAATTTGGACATATGCTATATTTGTCTGTGCTACAAAAAATCATTATTTATTACAATTTATACATTACGGTGTTCCATTTTTCGCACTTCAACGCAACGTTATTACTATTTACAGATTTTTTTACTCTTTCCAACTCTTTGTGGGTTATACGTCGTTTATGCAATTCTTTACCCTAAATTCCCGAATTTTTTATACCTACATTAATCAAAAAGTCTGAAAAAGTCATAAAACAGCAATAAAGGTCTAAAAACGTCAGATTTTCCTCTTACACGTAGGTATAAAATTTATAACTACATAGGCACAGTGATTTGCCATTTTTACGACTCTTTTAGCGTTTAACGTATTTTTTAAGCTTTTTACTTATTGTAGGTATAATTTTTCCGGGATTTTAGGCTTTACGTACACCGTTTTTAAAATTCAGCTCCAAATTTGCAGTGTCGGACATGGTTACCCATTAAAGATGGTCGGTTACAACTATAAAAAGCCTCTTTGCTGCTTGGAATTTCCCAAAATCCGTTGACACTTTGCTAATTGATGTTACTGTAAAATTAAAAGGGTGAACATTATGGGAATATTTGGGTATATTCGGGTTTCAAGTAAAGAACAAAATGAAGACAGACAAATTTTCGCGATGAACGAGTTACATATCCCTTCGTCAAACATATTTACAGATAAACAATCGGGTAAAAATTTCGAGAGTGTTCACGTTTAGAGAGATAGCGCCCTTTTTCATAATTTTACTGGTTTCAACACACCTCTATGATGGATATGCCACGCGTTT
>WRGM01000002.1 GCA_009787175.1 Candidatus Bathycorpusculum fermentans
CATACGGTTACTATTGAGCAGGATAATAGTAATACGCGGCATCATCTTGGACGGTTTACTCGCAGGACTAAAGTGGTTTCTAAATGTGACGCGATGGTTGATACTTCGTTAAAACTGTGGAAAAACCTAACAACACCTGATATCTTCACTCGAATTCAAACAATAGCTTTATCTCCCTATAAGTGAAAACTCTCAAAATTGGAGGAATTTTAATGAAATATTATGATACGACAACCAGTGTAAACTCTAAAAAATTTAATGTAAAAAATCAACAAAGCACCCAAACCCAGCTTAATTCACATTTGTGGAGGAGGTGGTTGGTATGTCTTTAGCGGAAAATTTTTGGCGGGCCAAAGCTTGTTGGAAAGGCAACCAAAAACAAAGTCCAAGAGACAAAGTAACAGTTGAAGACAACCAAGTCCACTATATTTTATGGTACAGCACAATAGCAACATGGAACCAAAAATACAACACTCTACAAGTTAATGACTGTGGATGGAGTACCCCTTTAACATTTAAACGACTAAACACCATCCTATCAAAACTACAATTTTCCATCTATAGCGTTCGGGGTACAAATTATATTTTTGACGTGAAACAGAAGAAAGAATACCGCTGGGAAGGCACCCACACCATAAATCTATCAGACCCCGTGGAAATTAATCCCCACAACCCCCGAAAAATCAACCTAAACGCGTCCAAAGCCCTTAGAAAATATTATGCCTCAGCACTAAACCTTGTAAACAAACACAAAAAGGTAATCACACAAACAGACAAGGGCGTTGTTTGTTTGTTTCCCAGTCAATACTGTAGTAGTCACTTTTCAATGTCTGTTTTATGCTTGTCTATGGATAGTGGTCTTTTGAAGGCGTATTTAGGTAAGGTTGCATGTTCAAAGGTTTATTCTGTTTTCATGAAAAATGATGCGGTATCTCTGAGTAGCTATCTTGTTAAGTATGGGGTTGAGCTTGGTGGTTTGGAAGTGTTATTGTCTCTAAACAATTTTAATGTTGACATAGCTCGTTTGCCCTTAGAAGTGTTGCAGCAACTTGCTTTGTTAAAACTGGTGGAGGCCTAATAATGTGTGCATGTGTCCTTTCTGGATTAGTTACGTTTGATGGAAAAGTTGTAGTGGTTGGGGGTGTAAAGTTGTTTGTTGAGCGTTGTGAGGTTGAGGGGGTGAATTTTTCTTTTTCACCAACATTTGGTTTACGGTTGCTAAAGGATGAAACGAGGGGTGAGGCACAGAATTTGCTTAAAGAACTCTCCAAGTGTTCTCTTTTGTCGGATAACACAAAAAGTGACTTAAGTAGGCAAGTGGGTAGTAAAGGCTTTAATCTGGTCGAGCGTGAACTTGAACGCTATAAACAATTTATTCCAATGGGTGAGCCCAAATTTTATGCTGAAGTATGTTATGATAAGCAGGTGGATAGGCGTATTATTTCTTTGGTTACGGCTGAGAAAACCTTGCGTTTCTTTGTTACAGTCGATATGCAGGTCATAGTTGCACAATTGCCCGTTAACGTGTATAAATCGGATATAGTGCATACAGGGTTTAGTCTTAATTTGAAGGATTATAGTTGGTTACTTGGTAAAGAGAAGGATTTTTTTATCTTTGTTGAGGAACTTTATCGGTATAGTAGCTATCTTAGGGGTAATACTGGTTATACGTGTTATAGTCGGTATTTTGAAGATTCAGTTCAGGCGCAGGAGTTACTTGGATCTATTCGCAGTAGGGTTAGTGGTAGGGAGAGTAGGGATCAGCTTTTTAAAACTTTGGATCGTGATAAATTTTTAGAATTTTCTGAAGGGCTATTTGTGTATAATGGTTGGTCTACGTTTTATGTTTCAAACAACGGTGACGTGCGACGCCTTTGCTACAGAAAACAGGTGGAAACTCGAGAGGCCATTCTGCGAGCATATGTGAAAGGCAAGCTACCCACTAAATTGGGGGAAGAAAAAGATCCTGGCACTTTAAAGCGTATAGCGGAAATTGTAGGCAAAACTCGACCTGACCTTACATTGCTAATTCTGCCCTAAAAAACCGGCGCGCTATAAGTCTACTTACTTGCCCGCCCTTTATATTATTCTTTTATTATTTTTTTTAATCATCATTGTTTTTGTAAGTCTACTTACTTTTTTGTTTGGTTGTTATGCGTTGAACCGTTTGTTTGCTACATAACTTGGTTTATGGTTTATTGATGATTGCGTGACTGTTTTTCCAAAAATTTTTCTTTTTTTTATACATGTGCAGTATTTATGGTTTGTTATTTTTGAGATAGATTTTTATGTATCCATACTCACTACATATTTGGTGTTTTATTATGTTCATACATACCCCTATTAGAATTATGTACTATAGTACAAACATGCCATATTGTAACAGAACTCTGTATAGTTACAGCATGGACTGTAAACAAGTAGCCAATAACTTTGGTCTTGAGTCAATCCTAAATAATATCTGTTACTACTCAGCAGGTAGTTTTGCGCATACGTTTGGCTCTCGTACTTCTAAGCTATTTGCTACACTACCGTAATTTCCATCAGAATTT
>WRGM01000003.1 GCA_009787175.1 Candidatus Bathycorpusculum fermentans
TGTTTTCCTCGAGTTATACCGTTTTTTACTACTTTTTCAGACAAACACTTTTTGCATATCACCATAACTGTAACCTTAGTTACAAGGTTGTCACAATCACCTTTATCTCCCTATCGGTGAAAACCTCTAAAATTGCTGATAAAAAATGCCAAAAAGCCCAAATCAACAATGTTGAATTATTAACTGCAAACGCCTGCAACACCCAACTCCCAGATAATTCCTTTGATATCGTACTTATTTCACTTATACTACATGAAGTACAAAAAGAGGTGCAAAAAGCAATGCTCATTGAAGCAAAAAGGGTATTGAAACAGAATGGACACATAATTATTGTTGAATGGGAACAACCAAAAAAATTCTTACAAAAAATAATGTTTTCAACAATTAAAGCAATGGAGCCCGAAGGGTTCACAGATTTTTTACATACAGACTTTACCAGTTTTTTCAAACAATTTGATTTAATTACCAGTAAAAAACAAAGCTGTGACTATACACAGGTCTTTATGTTATCAAAAAATCAAGAATAGGATAAGATTCTTCAAATTACTATGTATAAGAAGCTAAATAATGGATAAAGATATAGCTCTTTACGTGTCATTATTCATAAAATACAAACCTGTAAATAATGTTTACAGGAATACGAAAAACAAGGCTGTCACCAGTGGTGGCAGATATCTGTAAGTCTGTAGAGTTAAAAAATAGGTGTCTGGTATGGTTTTGGTTGTTGCGGCAATTGGGCGTAGTGGTTCGGGGAAGACTGTGACTATTGAGTATTTGATTAAGCAGTTTTCTGTTGAGAATTATAGAGTTGGTGCGGTTAAGCATATTCATCATATGGGTTTTACTATAGATACTGAGGGTAAAAATACTTGGCGTTATGCTAGGGCAGGGGCTAGGGTTATTGTTGCAGTTTCTCCGGATGAAACTGTTGTAATTAAAAAGGTTAGGCAGGATGTGGATCGTTTTGAGCGGGTAATTGAGGCGTTGCGGAGAGATGAAGAGTTAGATATCGTTTTTGTTGAAGGTTATCATGAGTTGATGGCTAAAAGGGATGATGTTGTAAAGATAGTTGTATTAAGAGATGAAGAGTTTTTGCAGAAGGTGTTGGATGAAACTGTTGAACCTATTGTTGCGATTTCTGGGTTAATTGCAGAGCGTTTGAATGCAGATGTTATTCAGGGTTATCCGGTTATTAAAATTCCTGATGATGGCAAAAAGCTTGTTGAGTTAATTAAGCATCATTTAAGTATTCAAAAAAGGAATTGATGTTTATGGTTAGGCGGACGGCTCTTGTTCTTGCGGGTGGTATGGCTTGTAGATTTCAAAGTGCACGGCAGGGTTGGCAGGATAAAGCGTTAGCTTTGTTTGAAGATAAACCGTTTTTAATTCACATCATAGAAAATATTGCAGGTTTAGTGGATGAAGTTATAGTCTGTGTTAATGATGAAGAGCGTATAGAGAGGTATAATAGAGTTTTAGAGCGATACAAGTTAAGTGCTAAATTTGTTGTTGATGAAAAAGCAGTTGTAGGAGGGCCTATTTGTGCTATTTTGACGGGGTTAAAGGCTGCTATGGCAGATAATTGTTTAATTGTGCCCTGTGATATGCCTTTTGTTAGGGCAAATGTTGCTAATTATCTTTTTGATTTAGCCAAAGATTTTGACGTGGTTATGCCCATGTGGCCTAATGGCAGATTAGAAACACTTTTTATGGTTCTTGAACGCTCCATTGGCGTGGAAATTGTAGAAACTTTATGTCAGCTTGGACGTTCACATGTTGATGACATACCGCGTGCAGCAAGTAAAGTATTATTGCCTTCACCTGTTAAAGTCATAAGAACTCTTGATCCGCAGCTTGAGAGTTTTATAAACATTAACTGTCCCAAAGATTTGGAGGCGCTGCAGACTCGTAGCACGGATGGTTCTATACGAGAAGACATACAGTTTCTTCGAGGAAAAATTTTGATTTCAAAATTGCAACGTATACGTGAAGCGGCTATTATGTGTCAAGAAAACAATTTTCTATCGGCACAAGAAATTTTTGAGTCATGTAAAAGACACTTTGAAACCTGTAACAATTTTTTCTGGACAGCTATAACAGCTGAAAGCAAAGGAGAGACATTGCTAAGACAGCTGCAATTACAAAAAAACATTAACCTGCAAGCAAGTTTAAGCCAAGAAGCATTTTTTGATGCAGCAGACAATTATTCTAAGGAAGCAAAAAGTTATGAAGAAAAAAGCTGCACACTACTTTTAGAACGCGCATTTGCAGATAAAAACCGATGCGAAACATTACACATTAAAAACAAGCAATAACCCTTTATCGCTCTTAACGTAAAACAGGTCGTCTTTCCAGTTATCTGGTCTATTTGTACTAAAGTGTAGCATTATATTTCTCAACATCAATAGTACTATAGAGCAATAATAATGGATGTGGATGACAATGAGAGAACAGAAAGAAGTGTAAGTGTAATAGACCTCCTCGAGAATTAGATCCGTTTTTCGAAGTTGATTATGCCACAAATTAAAGCCATGCGTAGTCCAAACCGTTTTCTACGATTACGATACCTATACGCCACAATCTTAAACACTTT
>WRGM01000004.1 GCA_009787175.1 Candidatus Bathycorpusculum fermentans
TATGGCACGCTGTCACCACCACAAACTTGTTCCAACAACTACAAAACACCGCAACAAGTATATTTAGGTAACCACTCTCACAATTTTTTTTTGAACCAACAAAATGCCACACCTCATCAAACCCGTATCTCTGCTATCTCACCCGATACTTTTGTGTCAGGCAACTGAGCACCTGCTTGGGCAATCCAGCGATAAACCCATGAGGGCCAGGTGTCAAAAATATGTGCGAGCATAGTGTAGGAAGCTTTGCTCAGTGAATAGAGCAGAGTACACATGGCTTTTTTAACAATAACACCCTCATTAGTGCGATGATCGCCTTCTACAAAGATGCGCCCACATCCCCTGCATGTGTAACGTTGTTTTCCTCGAGTTATACCTTTTTTACTACTTTTTCAGACAAACACTTCTTACACGTCGCCATAATGACCCTGACCCTGCTAACAAGATTAACAGAACACCTTTACCTCTCTACGGTGAAAACTCTCCAATTTTTTATGTAGAATGTTTTCAATAATTATAAAAACTTGAAGGCATCATATAGATGTAGTGAAAAATATTGTGTTAGCACTTAAAAAGTTAATAACTGCAACAGTCGATAAAAAAGCGCCTGGACCGTCAACTACTTTTACATTATTTCATATTTTTTGTGCATTAGAAAATCTCGCTCAAAAACCGTTGGGAAGAAACAAACTTGCAGACAAAATAGGTGTTGGAGATGGCGCAGTAAGAACTATTATTAACCGCTTAAAAGTTGCAGAGTTAATTTCAAACACTAAAGAAGGCTGCGTGTTAACTCAGGGGGGGCAGGAGGTGTGGCGTCAGTTTGAGCAGGTTTTTCCTAAGCGAACAGAAATTCCTAAAACGGAGATAACACCTTCAGAATTCAATTATGGCTTTATGGTCAAAGGCTGTGGAGATAGTATTAAGTCAGGTATTGACCAGCGTGATACGGCAATTATTGCAGGAGCAAAACGGGCTATTGTCCTTATTGCTAAACAAGGTCATCTACATGTAGCGTCAGTAGATCAATGTATAGAGAAAGAATATGGGAAGGCCGCATTAGAAATTTTAAAGAGGATAGCTTCATATGATAATAAGGATGTAATTATTATTGCAGGAGCGGAAACGCCGCTAAAGGCTAAAATGGGAGCCTTCGCAGCAGCATGGTCCTTAATTGACAACTAGCAGGTTATGTTGTGTATTTTTCGCCGCTCATAAATATGCGTTCGAGTACTGTGTTAACGTTGGTCATTCCTTCGTTTGTTTTTGAGGAGATGGGCATTAGGGGGAATGACATGCCTAATTGGTTTATAGCTTTCATCATGTTTCGGCTGAAAACGCGTTTGGTTCCTTCGAGTTTTTCTTCAATTGCGTCTTCAAGTGCCATTGGGCTAGCTGACCAGTCAGTTATTGCTTTAGCATCTTTTTTTGGGACTAGGTCAGATTTTGATAGTACATGTAATTGTGGCTGGAAGAAGCGGTTGTAAACGGCAGCAGATAGGAACATGTTTGAAACATAATTTAGAGGATTGATTGAAAAAACTGTGTCAAATAGATAAATTAGTGCTTTAGGGTCACGTGTGAGTTCATTTACAATATATGGTCCACTAGCTCGGAAAGCAAATAATTCCATCTGGCCGGGGGTGTCTACGAGTACGAGGTCAGCATTTGTTGACTCAATGTCACGGGTCAAGTTTTCAATTTGATCAGCTATTAAATCAGCAGCTAAAATCAGCGCGCCGTTTGGTCCTAAACCGTATTTCTCCATTAAATCTCCAACGTCAACGTAATTGCGCACATCAACATCTGGAGAATATGGCAGCTTTAATGCGCCAGGGTCAAGGTTAACCACTGCAATGTCTTGTTTGGACATTTTTAACCATTCACTAAAAGCTGCGGTGAAAAAACTTTTTCCCGAACCAGCTGTTCCTATAATAAAGGCAAGAGGCATAATAATTCTCACTACAGCAAACACTGACTCAATAGAAGTAATAATCTTTTGGTACAGTTAAATAGTAATTCATTCCAAAACAGGCCTAAATCAACCTAGTTAATAGTCAACAATATGTGTACTAGCAGAATTTTATAGTGTTTGCTAAGAAAACGCAATATTATGATACAGTTAAGTATCAGAGCTATTTTTTGCTTAAGTACCATTTAAGGTATTCTTTACGACGGTTTTCCCTTATTTCATCTTCAGTTTCATCACCTGGTCTATTTCGAACACGAAACTCTTCAAGATCCTGACCAGTAACTGACAAACCACAACTTTTACAAACATATAGCTTAGTTACCGCCATATACTGCATTTCTCCACCGCATTCAGGACAATACGTCATATTTAATCAGCATAAAAAACTCGTTCAACCAAACATATTTAGTCTTCGCTACAAAAAACTAAAAACAGTCACAAAAAAACAAACAAGCACAGACAACAAGAACAGGATACAATCATCAACAAAGCTATGGCACAAAAACTTGATATCGCCACAGTTTTTACATACTGTCAGAGTATGTATTTAGCTTGCGTGTTTTTATTAAAGCATCTAACATGAATTTGTGTATGTAGCTGTGTTTGTTGCGCAAAAAAATGGCATGAG
>WRGM01000005.1 GCA_009787175.1 Candidatus Bathycorpusculum fermentans
CCTGAGGTCTTTTTTATTTTTCTGATGAAGGGCATGTAGTGTAAATATTCACACTACATATTTAAAATTTTTGAGTTTTTCTTCACAAGCATGGAAAAACTATCTTAAAACAACCATTAACTGTAGTGTATAAAATCAGGCTAAAAGTTAGGTTATTAGACTTCTTGCGAAACTATGTGGGTGTGGGTTTTGAATTGTTGCCTTGTTGATAAAGGGGTGTTTGAGCTTAGGTTTTAATCTAAACTCTGTATCTAATACTTTGAAACAGAGACAGTTTCGCAAGAGGTCTATTGATTTTGTGCATAAATCCATAAATATCCATTTAGGTATAAGACTCATATATTATGGTGATAAGTGTATGGTTTCATTAAGGGCTTTAGCGCCTTCTTTAACAAGAGTAACTGTTGCAGGAGCTATAGGTGGTGTGCTCCATGTTGGTCATGGTGATTGTGACTTAATTGATGCAAAGGCTGTAGAGTATTCAAGGGCTGTTTTAAATCAAATGGATATTGATGGTGAAATTATTTGTTGTGAGGGTCCAAAGGATAATGCTCCTGCTTTTGCACGGCGGGAAAAAGTTGGTACTGGAAATGGTCCTGAAGTAGATTTTGTTGTTGATCCTGTGGATGGTACCACGGCGGCTAGTAAAGGCAGAAAAGACTCAATATCTACTCTTGCCTGCGCTCCTAGGGGTTGTTTTCAGGTTTTGCCTGACGATGGTTATTACTTCAAAGTTGCAACGGATTATCATAGTTATGGTAAATTGTCTTTGGATATGAGCGTTGAAGAGATCGTGCGTACTATTGCAATGGCGAAAAATGTTCCTTTAGAAAAATTTACTGTTATAATGTTAGATCGTGAACGGCATAATGACATTTTAGCTGTTCTAAGGCGTTTAGGTGTAAAAGTTATCCTCATACCCGACGGCGATATTATAGGTGCAATTCTTGCGGCAACTCCCTGCTCGGGTTTTGACTTGCTCATAGGCGCTGGAGCTGGACCTGAGGCTACTATTGCAGCAGCAGCTGTAAAATGTTTAGGTGGAGCTATGCTTGTTAAAGTTTGGAATCCAACAACTGATGCTGCACGCATGGAACGCTTACAACAGGCTGGTGTGGATGGAGCTAAAACTTATCGTGAAGACGAATTAGCTAAAGGTGACGAACTAGTTTTTCTCGCCTCAGGTGTAACTAAAGGCGAACTTCTCGAAGGTGTACGCTTAAACAGTGACACTGCAACAGTAAACTCTCTCTCAATGCGCCTACCAAGTGGAACAATAGAAAAAACCGAAACAACCATACACTTCAAAAAACATCCCCTATACAAACAATTCCTACACGAATTATAACAACTTCTTTTTTCCTCTTTGTATTACCTCTAAAAATAAGATTTAATACGGCTAATTGGTTTGTTAAAAATGGTAAAGAAGTGTTAGTCTTCTTCCTCGTTGTATATTTTACGCTCTATTATCTGTAATGCATTTTCGCCTTCGTCAGCAATTACGCGGTAGGTATCTATTAATTCATATTTATGTAAGAATTTTTTAGTTAGTATGCGTAAATATTTTTTAGCTACTGCCGGGCCTTCACCTTTAACTGTAATAGTATTGCCCTCACTAAATACGTCTGCACTTGTTTTCTCTTTAATAAACTCTGCATATTTTTGAACCATACCGCTTTTACCTTTAATTTCATTAGCATCAATCTTCATTTCAACCATATATTTCACCTCGATTACTCAGCGCCATTTTTCATCCACAAGTTTTCCTTTATTTATGTCTGCTCTACTGATAAGTTTTCCGCTACTAACTTTTCCAAGCTTAATATGTCAGTTCGCCCGTCGAGTCTATATCACTGCTTTTGGCTCTGTGACTCTCGGTTCATCATCCAAGGATAGTTATGTGTGGGTTTAAGATAAGTCTTTTATGGGCGATTTTTGTAATATATACATGAGGTTTTGGATTTGGATGTTTTTGAGGCAATAAGAGGTAGGCGGAGTATTCGTAAGTTTACAAGTCAAGTGGTATCTGAGGAAATGGTTAATGTTCTTGTTGAGGCTGCTCGTATGGCTCCTACGGCTGGAAATGCGCAGGCTTATATGTTAGTTATTGTGCGGGAGGGTGAGAGAAAGCGACGGTTGTCTGAGGCAGCGTTTGGGCAAGGGCAGGTTCAAATGGCTTTTGTGGTATTTGTTGTCTGTGCGGATCTTAAGCGGGCTATGGCTAGTTATGGTGAGCGTGGCTGCAGTTTATATTGCCTTCAGGATACTGCAGCGGTTACTGAGAATGTTTTGTTAACTGCTTACAGTTTAGGTCTGGGTACATGTTGGATTGGTGCTTTTGATGAGACAGCTGTGAAAAGTGTAATTAATGCGCCCGTTGATATGCGACCCGTTGTAATGATTTCCATAGGTTATCCTGCAGAGATGCCTATGCCGCGTCCACGGCGGTTACCTAGCGAGTTTGTGCATAATGAAACTTTTTAGCGCAATCTTAGTTAACGTTGCTTACCAGATGCACTGCTCAGGCTAATGTAAGGAACTGTAACTAAATAATTTGATCATGTTCATGGTGTAATTCATGGTTTTATCCGATAAAAATGGTCAAGTTATTTTGTGACAGATC
>WRGM01000006.1 GCA_009787175.1 Candidatus Bathycorpusculum fermentans
AACTGTGTCTTTGTTTGCTCGTTTTCATGTTAATGGCTCGCGTGAAGAAATCTGGAATCTTGTGTGTAATCCCTTTTGAAATACTCTCATGATTTTTTCAAGGTATCGTGCGCCTAGGTGGTCTTTTTGATGGGGCTTGTTTTATGATTTCGACTGTTTCGGGTGTTATTTGTTTTTTGGGTCGGCCGAGGTTTTTGCCTATGGTTGGTGTGGTGTTGTTGGTGGTTTTGTATTGTGCGTATAGTTGTTTGAATCTTCTTGGTGTTATTTTTAGGTGGTTTGCTGCTTGTTTTATGGTTATTTTGTTTTGTTCGTGTTGTTGTAGGTAGTGTTTGAGTTCGCGTTTGTTTTTGATTTTGACCATGTTTTTAATTGGGTGCGCAAGATATTTTTGGAAAAGTGTTTTGCAGAGTTTGGATGGTGAGGTAGTATGTCATAAGATCAAAATGGAGGGGAAATTATTTTGGGACAAGACAATATTACTTTGAACAGACTATAAGGTTTTTCTACAAAATATTCAAGCTAGTTTTAAACCGTTTTCGCAAATTAAGCTTTAAAATACACCTAAACATAAACGTCCCCAACTTGCCATAGAATGCAACATAAAGATAAACAAACTCTCATAAAACGAGCTTTCATTGAAATACTATGAGAAAAACATTTTGACCTAGTTTCCATAGGAGAGTGCACCATCGGCTCTGAGCCGATACGGGAAAAAATACGAAAACTACAAATGTTTCATGAAAAAACATTCACTCTTACAAAAACTACAGCTACATAACAGTAGCTACACCTTAAAACGCTCAAAATATTACCCAATAAACGTTCCACCATTTACGATTGACCAAACACATGTACTAAAACATAGAACTAAATATTACGGATACATCACTCTTAACGAGGAATAGAAATGTCAGCAATAAACAGCAAATCTGCTGTTAAGGTGAAATAGTTATGAATACAAAAATATTAGCAATTTTACTTGTTGTATGTATAACAGTCATAACTTGCGTAGTATACATAACCGCCTTAGGCAACAACAGAGAAACAAACAACATCATAGAAAATCCTTTAGAAGGTATTGTTTTAGAGATAAAAGAAAGCACTCTTACAAGTACAGGGATTACCTTAATGATAAAAAACAGGGCATCAAATGACTACGGTTATGGTTCATATTATCAAGTAGAAAAAAAAGTTGATAACAACTGGGAACCATTACCGCATATTCTTCAGGATGACACTAATGTTGGTTGGACAAGTGAACTGCGCATTTTAAAGGGAAACAACACAAACGAAGAGAAAATAAACTGGACATGGAACTATGGCATATTGGGTCCTGGGAATTATCGAGTTACCAAAAACTTTGCTTATTTAACGACATCTGGTATTATTGGTGAATACTATCCAATATCAGCCGAATTCACAATTGCTTTAACCTTGATGTAAAAAGCAGAAATGTACCTATCACACTACACAAGACACATGACTCTTTAAAAATATCATATTAAACTCTGCACCTGCAGAGATACCCAAACTCAAGTCCGCAGTAACTTTTAGCTACACTTGGATTTGAGGTGTTGTTAAACTGAGAACCATTTTTCCTCCAAGCAGCCATGGCAATAATTGCCAGCAACATCACAACAACACTAAGTAACATCACAACAGTAACACCTACCCATGAGGTTGAACCAAACAGGTTAGAATTATCAATATTAGATGGATTTGGCGTTAAAGGCTTCGTGTTTGTAGGTGGAGTATTCGCTGGAAAGGTGTTAACAGGTGGAGTCACTGGAAGCGAGGCAGTAGGTGAAGAAGCAGAACCATTAAGTGGTACTGTTTGTGTATTACTCCAGTCGCCTTCAACACCTTCAAATTTATAGTACCCATAAATGCTTATATCATGAGGAACCCACGTAACAGTTCCTACTAACGCTCTAACCTGAACAGTTATTGCTTGTCCATCACGCATTCCAATAGTTATTATTGAGTATTCTTGTGACTCTATCTGCTTAACATACTCGCTTGGAGAATAATTGATAAACCACCATTCATCACCGTGTGGATCTTTATAACGAGCTTGATAGTACAGATTGACCGCGTTACCATCATTATTTGTATATGGCGTAAAAGGTTGATTTTTAATCCTAAGATAACTTTGACCATACTCGTCTGGGTATTCTATAGTAAATGTTGGTATATCGGGTTTGATTTGGGCTAAACTTGTAGGCAGAATTACCAACAAACTTGACATCGCTAAAACAGTAACCAACACAAAAACGGCACACTTACACATAATTACACACCATCTAATGTTGAGTTTTTTGATTGCCGTTTGAGAAATACTAACACCATAACTATGACAATACTGGCAAATGTAGCACCAGCAAATAACATTAAAGATGGGGCGAGTTTAGATGAAACTAGGTCACCAGGCGAATAACCTATTGGGATATATTGTGCGTTAAAATTGTTGCCGCCTATCATGTAAAAAAGGTCATCAGCAACAACTAACTTGTATGTACGCTGATCAGCAGCTATAACGCTACAGGCAGGCATCGCTTTTGCGGTTGACCAAACATCATTTACAGGATCATAAACCCAAGTAAATGCCTGCAAAGACTGGTCATTTTCAGGCAAATACCTAGGCAAAAACCAAACATAAGCACCCCTCTCAAAAATAGGATCCAAAACACCCACAACCTTATGCGAAAACAAATT
>WRGM01000007.1 GCA_009787175.1 Candidatus Bathycorpusculum fermentans
GACTAAAGTGGTTTCTAAATGTGATTCGATGGTTGATACTTCGTTAAAACTGTGGAAAAATCTAACAACACCTGATATCTTCACTCAAACCCAAACAATAGCTTTATCTCCCCATAAGTGAGAACTCTCCAAAATTGAACCTTAAATTGTATCTTAACGTTTCCTTACATGTGATAACTCATGAATTTTTTTGTAAACATGTTCAGAGGAGAACAAAAATTTAAGACCATCTGGTTGAAAAATGCTACTGCTTAAGCGATTGAATTATGTTTATTTTAACCGTTAAAAGCTAAATGTTTAATCGATACGCTGATAAATGGAAAGTGTTAACATTAACTTTAGGTAGAATCTGATGGTTAAAACTTATAATATTGCTGTTCTCAAAGGCGACGGGATTGGTCCTGAAGTGACAGAGGCAACTATAAATGTTTTTGATGCAGTTCAAAAAGTTTCAAACTTTAAACTTAATTATCTCTATGGCGAAGCAGGTGCCCATTGTATACCTATACATGGCACAAATCTTCCTAAAGAAACAGTTGAAATGATTAAAAAAACAGACGCCTGTCTCAAAGGCCCAATGACCACCCTTGAAGAACCCGGCGCACCCGTAAGCGTCGCCGTTACCCTACGCCGTATGTTCAACTTGTATGCCAACATTCGCCCATGTAAAAGCTTTCCCAGTATAGAGTCACTAAAACCTGACATTGACCTCATCGTAGTAAGAGAAAACACCGAAGGCCTCTATTCAGGACACGAGGCACTAATAGCCCCCGGCGTAAGTGTTGCCTTTCGAATTATCACAACTGAAGCATCAACCAAAGTAGCCGAATACGCCTTCAAATTAGCCATGCAACGCAAAAAACACTTAACATACATACACAAAGGCAACATCCTACGCATAACCGACGGCATATTCAAAGACGCCGTAAAAGAAGTCCAAAAACGCTACCCCGAAGTCACAGTCGACGACCTACACATTGATGCAGCAACAATGCAGTTAATCAAACAACCCGCAACATATGACGTTATGGTTACCACAAACCTGTTTGGCGATATCATAAGCGACGAAGCCGCACAAGTAACTGGCAGCCTCGGCCTTGCAGCAGGTGCAAACATAGGCGAAACATACGGCATGTTCGAACCTGTACACGGCAGCGCACCAAAATACACAGGCATGAACCGCGTAAATCCAATAGCAACAATACTTGCAGGCGCACTAATGCTCGATTACCTCGGCGAAAAAGAAGCCGCCAAAAAAATTGAAGACGCCGTAGTCGCTGTACTTATCGAAGGAAAAATCCGAACAGCTGATTTAGGCGGAAAAGCAACAACAAGCGACATGGCAGACGCAATCGTCCAAAAAATCAAATAGGTTTAACCGTAAACTGAGTTCCACTCCGCGTGGTCAACTCTAACTTATTTCCATAACCTATTTTTACAAACCCATTTTTCACAGTAACAATATCCCCTACTTTCAAATTACTAAACTGCTCAATTTGATTACGCCACACTGTCACAATTATAGAGCCCGTTTCATCTCGCAGTTCAAACGTAAACAGTTTCACTTGCTCCCCTTTACCTGTAGTTACTTCTCTTACAGAGTCAACACTTGAAACATTCCCTTCAACATTAACAATGTCGTCTTCTTTCAAATCTGCTATTTTACTTATTTGAAGTATAACAGGTTGTATCTGCACAAAACTTGACGAGTCAATATGAACTTCAAAACCACCGCTCTCTTTCTCTTTTACTTTACCATTAATTAAATACAGATAAGCCTTAGGTTCAAGTTGCCTTCCAAGAGCGTCAACTTTTCCGTTCCAAACAACAACTGCAATATCTGCAGAATCATCTGACAATATGAAACGCAAAAGCTTACCCTCTGTCCCATCACCCTTAGTGAACGTTTTTAACTCTAACACCTCTCTAACATTGCCAGCTAAATTCACATTGCTAAAAATGTTAGTGATCTCAGCTATTTTTGAAGTAAACTTTTCTACATTAGGATAACTAGTTTGAGAATTTTCATTAACCTCAATTCTACTCTTACTGCCCAAATGCAACTCAACTTTACCAAACTGGTCTTTCCGCGTATAACAATGCAAAAACTTTACAATCTGATCAATTTGCAGCTCACCCCTCTCAACAACTTCCGCCTTTTTATTCCACAAAACCACACGCAAGATACCCTCTTCATCAATAATCATCAAATTAGCCAGCTTGCCGCTCTTTTCACCATTATTAAAACTGTGAACTGGAAAAATGGCAACTAGTCTACCTTCAACTGAAACATCATTCAAACCTGAAAGCAAACGACCTGATGATAAAAACTCATTAAACTCAACTACCTTTTTCTCAACTTCAACATCATATCTTGATGCTATCAATCGCAGAAGCGTCTCGTCACCTATTAAACCACCTGACCTACCCTTTTCCTGCATGAACATATCTTGAATCTGCTGCTCAGACAATTCCGGATGCTTAACCCGTATCGCCGCAACAATCTCTTCTTTAAACATCTTACCAGCATAAAATATGATTCTGCTTGTTTATAGTTTACGCAAAAAAACATGTTTGCACCACTACAAAAGCTATCTATACAACATAAAAAATGTTCGAAACATAAAAAGTAACTGTTCAGTCAATGCTGTCAACCTAGAATTGATTGTTTATTAAAAACTGGCTGGTGTGTTTTCTAGGTTCATTTTAATTGTGTTTTAATGGG
>WRGM01000008.1 GCA_009787175.1 Candidatus Bathycorpusculum fermentans
GACAAACACTTTTTACATATCACCATAACTGTAACCTTAGTTACAAGGTTATCACAATCACCTTTATCTCCCTATCGGTGAAAACTCTCAAAATAACGGTATCTTAGAGCGCGACCTACTTCTAAACATATTCTTTAAAGCCACACCTAAAGCTGAAGATAATCGTTCAGCAAATTTAGGCATAGACTCCAGTTTTTCCCTTTTAAAATCAAAAACAGCTTCATCCCCCGACAGCAGACTAACAGATACCATGTTTAACGCTTTAGCTGTTTGAGATGAAACAACAATCCAAGATAACAAGAAGAAAACAACAGTAACTCCTGCAGAAATCATAAAACTATTTACAGCAATTGACAAAAAACTCTGTCCAAACACACAGACAATAACCACTATGGACACTGAAAAACCAGCTAAACCACCAATTAAAGACGCCAAGAACATGACAATTAACGGAGCAGACATCAAATACCCAAAAGCGTTCTTATCAGTATTTCCTAAAGCTTTAACCAAACCTATATCCCTAATACGTCCCGTCATCATTGTAGAAGAAAGAAAATACATAGTTAAAACACCCGTAAGAAATACTATAACACCCTCAAAACCTATAAAATTCGATATAACCCTCGATATAGACGATGTAAACATTTTAACTGAAGACGAAAAAACACTAAAACCCAAACTCTGACTAACCGCAATAAGAAAAATTGTACTTGAAACACAAATTACCAAACCAAAAAAGACAAGCAAAAAACGAAACCTTTTACGCCTAAACTCTTCCCTGCCAAAATCAAGCATGCCTAACAACTTCAACAACCCGCCCACTTTTCAACTTTACTACAACATCCGCAAACTCTGCTAACCGCTCATCATGAGTAATCACAACCACAGTTTTACCCCGCTCCACACTGCATTTCTTAAGAAACAAAACTATCTCCAACGCTGTAGCCCAATCCAAATTCCCCGTAGGCTCATCTGCAAGAATAAGAGAAGGATCGTTAGCTAATGATCTAGCAATAGCAATACGCTGTTGCTCCCCACAACTCAACTCATACGGCAAATGACCTGCCTTATTAATTAAGCCAACAGTAGTAAGTAAATCCGTGGATCTTATCTCTATTGCTGATTCATCATCACACCCTGCAAGCTTCATAGGAAACTGTACATTCTCTATTGCAGTAAGAGTTGAAATTAAATTATACGTCTGAAAAATAAAACCAACATTAAGACACCTAAAAGAAGAAAGAGCATCCTCACTTAACGCCGTTATAACAGTTTGACCAATTTTAACATCGCCACTAGTTGGTCTATCCAGACCGCCTACTAAATTTAAAAGAGTACTTTTACCCGCCCCCGAAGGACCAAGAATAACTACAAACTCTCCCTCAAAAATCTGAAGATTAACATTGTACAAAATTAACGCGTTAGACATACCAACATTTTTTGAAACATTAACTACCTGCACAAAAATTTGACTATCCACTTTTTTTTGATTTGAACATCATTATATCACACTTGCAGCTTAAACAATATTCTTAATTGCAAATGCTGTTTATATGTGTACCCGTTTTTTGAGATTTTGGCTCGTTTGCAGAAATGTATGTGTTCAATAAGTAGTGGACTGATCGTGTATTTCTGTAAAGGTTAAATGACTTCTTGTAAGTTTTTAATATTTTATCGGATGTTTTTAGTATTGGTGTTTTTAGATGGCTGAAGCTGTTTTTACAGTTGCAGAGAAAGTAAAGTTGCAGATGTTAACCGATGAGGTTCTTAGACTTCGTTTACGTGTGGAAGCGTTAGAGAAGACTTTATAGATTTTGAATAACAAAGAGATTATGCAGAGTATGGAGATTAGTGAAAAAGAGATTGAAGAGCACCATTTATTAAGTCGTAGTGAAGCGTTAAAAGTGTTGGGTAGTGATGAAGAAGATTTTTTATACCTGTTTACCATTATAGCCCTTGTTTTTAGGAGTTAACCGGTTTGGATTATTCACAAGCTTCAATGGGTCGAATATTTATTCTAAGACTGCACAGCGGAGAAATTGTTCATGAAGTTTTGGAGTCTTTTGCTGAGAAAAATGATGTGACGAGTGCTATGTGCCTATTTTTAGGTGGTGCAGATGATAATAGTAAACTTGTAGTTGGACCAAAAGATGGTAATGCATTGCCTGTTGATCCCATGACTGTCATGCTTAAAGGTGTGCATGAGGGATATGGCGTGGGTACCATTTTCTGTGATTCTCAAGGTAAACCTAAACTACATATGCACGGCAGCTTTGGAAGAAACGGCAACGCCGTTACCGGTTGCATGCGAGCAGGCGTTAAAGTTTGGTTCATAGGTGAAGTTGTAATGTTTGAATTACTCAACAGTGCTGCTAGACGTGAAAGGGATACAAATAATGGGTTTGACCTTTTAGAAACCAAATAGTGCCTTATGATAACTTGTAGCTTCTTTACATTTGGGTAATGTGGTGTATTATTTGTTTTTCTGAAAAACCTGTTGCTTTCAGGTTTTACCTTTTAATGGAATTGGCATCAACATTATGATATGTGGACTGTAAGAACCTAAAATCCCGAAAATGTAACTATGAAATCTCGTTAAAATGGCGGAATAACGAAATTAAAGATTTTTTTAAGTGTTTTTTAGTGAGTTAAATTGTAAAAACATAGTTATATTGTGAGTAATTATAACTATGTACCAGTTAGTACAAAAACACAATTTAACCAC
>WRGM01000009.1 GCA_009787175.1 Candidatus Bathycorpusculum fermentans
ATGGAGAATGGAACTACACTATCTCTCCTCAACACACAACTAAACAACCCCACCCACAAACGTAAATATTATTTTCTAACACTCCCTAACGCGGGAAGATGAAAAAACCCTAAACAAAGAAAACCAATAATTTTGTCCCAAAGCCCCCATTACATGTACCTTTAATAACTATATGCTTTATGAAAAAATGGTTTATCTCACAATTGTTAACATGTTATTGGTCGCAAAACTTTATTTAGCATGCACTGTTTGCATTTGGAAAGAAGGGATTATACTGGACAGAATGGTTGAATTTCGTTGGCATGGTCGTGGTGGGCAAGGTGCTTGGACTGCTAGTGAGTTATTAGCTCGAACAGCTCTTGATGAAGGCAAATTTATACAGTCATTTCCTGAATTTGGTCCCGAACGTATGGGTGCTCCTGTAACAGCTTTTACGCGAATTAGCAATGCACCTATTCGCCTACATTGTGCCGTTTATGAACCTGACATAGTTGTAGTACTTGATAATACATTGTTAAAATCTGTGCCTGTAACGGCGGGATTGAATAGTGATGAGGGTCATTTAATTATTAACTCAAATGCGGCTCCTGCAGTATTACAGCAGAGGCTGCATGTAGTTAAGGGTAAAGTTTGGACTGTGCCGGCTACAGATATTGCATTGAAAATTTTAGGGGCTCCTATGACAAATACGGCGCTACTTGGCGCGGTTGCTAAGGTTACAGGTATTGTAACTTTGGAGGGTATAGAGAAAACGTTGAAGGTAAAGTTTAGACCCGATTTAGCTGAAAAAAACTTTATTGTAGTAAAGAACGCGTATGATGAGGTTAAGCATGCATGAGCGGACAAGAGAAAAGCTGGAAAGAGCTAATGTTTGCCGCTGTAAGTCCTAAGCCTAGTACAGACTTTTTAACAGGCGACTGGAAAACATTTACGCCCATACACAACGCTGAGAAATGCGTTTCCTGCTTAAAATGCGCCATGCTCTGCCCTGAAGGCGCTATACACTGGAAAGCAGACGCAGGAAAATTAGAATTTAATCTTAATTATTGTAAAGGCTGCGGTATATGCGCTAATGAATGCCCCGCTAAGGCTATTAGCATGAGTATACCTGACAAGGAGGAAGAGCAATGACAGTATTCCAAAAACAACCCATAGTTAAGCAAGAGCTTTTAGCTCTAAACGGTGATGAAGCCGTTGCGTTAGCTGTTAAACAATCTAATGTAGACGTCGTCGCTGCATATCCTATAACGCCGCAGACTATTATAGTTGAAAAATTTAGCGAATACGTCGCAAACGGCGAGGTACAAACAGAGTATATATGCACAGAGTCTGAACATAGCGCTATAACCGCATCCCTATCCGCTTCACTTACTGGCGCACGAACATTTACCGCAAGCGCATCCGCAGGACTGGCCCTTATGCATGAAATATTATTTGTAGCCTCAGGCTCCCGGGCACCCATAGTTATGGTCGTTGCAAACAGAGCCCTATCAGCGCCTATAAACATACATGGCGATCACTCAGATAGTATGGCTCAGCGAGACAGCGGCTGGCTCCACATATACGTTGAAAACGCTCAAGAAGCCTATGACTCCATACTGCAGGCGTTTAAAATAGCTGAAGATCTGGATATTTCTTTACCTATAATAGTAGGCTTAGACGGTTTTGCTATTAGTCATACATTAGAAAACGTCCAAGTTCTACCCGATGAGGCCGCTGCGCAGTTTGTAGGCGAACGTGTCTTACCCACAGTTATAACTCATGAGGGAAAAACAGCGCCTTTTAAGCTTGACCCAGATAATCCTGTGACTATGGGACCAAATGTTTCACCCAACTTTTACTTTGAATTCAAACGTCAACAAGAGGAAGCTATGAAAAACGCGCTACAAAAAATACAGGACATCAACACAAAATACGCGGCGCTTTCTGGCAGAAGCTATGGCAACGGTCTTATTGACACATACAGGTTAGACGATGCAGAGATAGCTGTTGTAGTAATAGGCTCAACAGCGGGTACATTAAAAGTCCTAATTGACGAACTCCGCGGCGAGGGCATAAAAGCCGGCTTACTACGCCTACGAACATTCCGACCATTCCCCGTTGAGCAGCTTCAAAATGCGTTAAAACACCTAAAAGTTATAGCAGTTATGGATAAAAGTGTGTCCTTTGGTGGCTTTGGCGGTCCCTTATTTAACGAAGTCCGCACAGCCCTTTTTGACCTAAAACAACACCCAATAGTAATTAACTATCTCTTTGGCTTAGGCGGCAGAGATAGCAATCCCCATAATTTGCGAAAAATATTTGAAAACCTCCAGCAGATAGCTAAAACAGGACAAACAGATAATGCTGTCTATTATCTAAACTTGAAGGAGTAAAAAAACAATGACAGTGTGTATTTAGCTTTTTGCCCAAGCAGTTATGAGGCTTTCTACCATTTGGTCGTGTAAGTCAAGGCCCTGCTTACCCCAAGTAGCAAGCAAAGACATCATAGTCTCATAAATCTGCACACCTTTCCTATTTCTTAAAGTGCCCATAATCTTACGTTGCACAATAGGCTCCTTCAATGCACGCTCCGCCACATTAGACCTCCTCGGTTTTAGTTTTTGTTTTCAAAGTTAATTACGCCACAAATCAACGCCATTCGTAACCCAAACCGTTTACGACGATTCCGATACCTATACGCCACAATCTTAAACACCTTAACCTTGGCATTAATATGCTCAACCAAATTTCTCACACGAGCAAGACAAC
>WRGM01000010.1 GCA_009787175.1 Candidatus Bathycorpusculum fermentans
TAAAAAATTTTGTATATTTACGGGTAGAGGCGTTCGGCTTATACGGCACTTCTTCACTGAGGTGGGATAGCACTGTTGCTACCGGTCTCACGACTTCCATAAGCCAGACGTTTTTTCGACTTGGCTAATGCTTCTTCCTTTTTCTCGCCCAGTGCTTACGCTACGAGCAACACGTACTGTATAACAATTCCATTTTTTCTCTTGATGAAATTGGTTGTATATGGTTAAAAAAACACTTACATATATCATTACTATGATTTTCTATCTTAAAGAATAGTTGCAAGTTTTCTTTTTGCATTGAAGTCATTGTTATAAGTTCTTGATAGATATCATCCTCATTATTGCTCTCAACATATGTAATTAGTTTTGAAACAAATCCCACTATAACGTCTGAAATTTGAATTGAAACATCATCTTTCGAATCCTTAAATTCGTAGTTAGATTGTTTATTAACTTGCAACTTTAATTCTGATTTTACCTTAGTTTCGTGATCGAATATCAAATATGCTTCCTTGAAAACTAATATTTCTCGTGAATACAAATAAGTGTATGCATTGAATAATTTATGTTTTTCATTATCTGATAATAAAACGAATTCTTCGTCGTTTCGCATAGCTTTTATTATTCGTAGCAACAATTTGGTAAACATATTATCTACTTCAGTTAATGCTTCACATTGCCTTTGCTCTACGTAAACCAAGACTAACTCTACGAAATTGCGTATATCTTTTGTATTTATATCGGGAAAACCAAATGAATATAGTTGTTTTATAAAAACATCTAAGTTCGGTTTTACTGCTTCATAGAGTACACTTTTTAATTCCAAATGATAAGCACAAATATCTGAGGCATCGTTCATATATCGTTTTAATGCCTCATCCACTATGTCAGTTAAAATGTAAAAAACATAATTCATTGAGGAAAAATGAATAAATAGATTATCATTTGCATTAATCCATTTAAAAAGTATATTCCACTGCTGTAGTTTTAGCATTTCGATAAAATCTGTTCTTTTTCTTTCGAAATAACTAAACTTAATCTCGGCCTCACTATTTTGAATTTTTAACTCTGACCGCAATGTAGAATAATCTATCGGCTCTCTTGAGAGAGAACCTATTCCGCCAAGTATGAAATTTATATTTTCAATTTCATTGTTTGCTCCGTTTTCAGTTAAATATAACTGCCTAAAGTTATTTGTTTCATCGTAATATAAAATACCTTTGATATTTTTACAAAGTTTTTGTTGTTCTGAAAATATATCATTCATATCCATCATATAAAATCTCCATTACCCCATTATTTTTCTTATCACATCAAACCCTTGGGAAGACACAAGGCTTTACAAGGTTCGCTCCACCGCAGAGCAAATTCTTTTTCGGCTCAGTTTTGCACACAACGAACACTTCGCAAGGAACTCTTGATGTTGTAGTTCCCTATGACACGTTCGCTTGAGTCTATATACTGGTTGAATGCGTTGCTGGCATTGAACTCCGAACTACTCCACCAACTACCTGTGCTACCCGCATTGGTGAAATAACCTCTTGAATTGATGTAGCCGCCAGGCAAAGCGGAAAAGTCGTAAATGTCCGTGCCATAATCCCAATCGTTTTTTGCCTTGAGATTTTTTCCAGCAATATTACCACCTGCGAAATCTACAATGGCTTGCCACTCCGCATTGCTAGGTAAATGCCAACCTTGAGGACAAACCACCTTAGCCATTGTCCAATCATACAATCTTCCGTACTTGTCGCAGTAGGCAGAGTTGTTGTTATAGCATTTACTGCCACTTACATTGTAGTTAAGGTTCTCTGCCATCCAAGTTTTCCTACCTATGGTAACTGTTCTATACTTTTTGCCATCTCTATTATCTGTAAAAAATTTAATATTACTTTTCGTCTCAACTTTACTTTGGCGGATTTTTTCAAGATTCTCTCTGGCTATGGCATCATTTGGGTCAATTTTTAATATAGCTTCCAAGTCTTCAATGGCTCTGTCATAGTTACCTTTGTAGTAATACGCATAGCCTCGAGAGTACAAGGCTATGTTGTAATCAGGCTTAATCCTCAGCGCAGCGTTGTAGTCCTCAATTGCACGGTCATGGTTGCCTTTTTTGGCATACATCACGCCTCGGTTGAGCAGGGCATCTTGGTCATTAGGCTTAATTTTTATAGCAGTGTTAAAATCCTCAATAGCCTTGTCATAATTGCTTTTTTTTCCATACGTTAATCCTCGCCAGTACAAAGCATTTTGGTAATCAGGCTTAATTCTTATAGCAGCGTTAAAATCCTCAAGAGCCTTGTCATAATTGCCTTTGTTGTAATACACACATCCTCGCCAGTACAGAGCATCTTGGTCATTAGGCTTAATTTTTAGAACAGTGTTAAAATCCTCAATAGCACGGTCATGGTTGTCTTTGAGACCATATGCCAAGCCTCTGCCAATTAGGGCATCTTGGTCATTAGGCTTAATCCTTAGAGCAGCGTTAAAATCTTCAATAGCACGGTCATAGTTACCTTTGTTACGATATGTTATACCTCTGTAGCGTAGAGTTTCATAGTCATTAGGTTTAATCCTTAGAGCAGCGTTAAAGTCCTCAATAGCCAGATCATAGTTGCCTTTTTTGTAATACTCAACGCCTCGGTTGAACAGTATCACATAGGCATATTCGTGCGTATACTCAACCCTCCCATTATACTCCAACTCAACATCCACCCTCTCCCTACCTTTCCCAACCTCCACCACCGCACACAACGGCACAGAACCGC
>WRGM01000011.1 GCA_009787175.1 Candidatus Bathycorpusculum fermentans
TATTGTTCCGTGCGAAGTTACCAAACAACAAAGACTATTGTTTGAAAACCTAAATGTTGTAGTACCTAAAACCAGCGGAGTTTAGGATTTTTGTGTTGCTTTTCAAAAAATCGCCGCGTTTTAAACATTTCCGTCACTTATGTATGATTTTTCCAGAGAATTAGACGACCTGACTTGGATACCTTGGCATATTGTAAAAAAAGGTACTAGGAGATTAGTTTTTCTTTTTCTTGTGTTTAAATATTAAAGTTGCAACTAGTAAAATTATTGCTACGGGTATTATGGTGTAACATAGCATTCGCGTCCAGTTTATTTCTGAAGGTGTAGCCTCTAAATGAATATTGGTTTCAGAAATTTCAATAGCGCCACTTTGAATGCCGACTGATGCAAATATGGGATCCCATATACTAAGGGGGGTACTCACGCCAAGTCCAGTGTCTAGATCATAAAAGCTACCAAGCGACTGAATGTTGTCCTTAATTGTAACGCTTGTTACATCTAGTTTAAAAACTGTTAGTTGCCCCAGAGCAGTGTTAACATGCCCCTTAGGAATAACTGCGGATGCTGTGATTGTTTTAGAATCTTCTTCCCATATGGTTATTTTTTGGCCATCATTGGGGTTTGCTGGTAACCATAGGTGAGTAGTACCCAAAAACAAGCCTTCAACATTATACACAGCCCTAGTATAAAGGTCAACATAAATCTCGCTCTCACGTTGCAAATGCCCACTTCCAGAATAATCCACAGGCCAGCTCGGTTCTCCGACACAGTCAAGTGTAACCTTCAATTTTGCCATGGTAGCATTAACACTAACACACCGCCACATAACACTACACTTCTCAGTCCTAAGCAGCAGATCTACCGGTTGTGATAGCAGGTAATTAGTTCCAGCAAACTGTGAATTCGATAACTCAAAAAAACCCACTAACGCCTTGTTGCCTGCACCTGATATCGTGTTTTCACTTAGGTCTTTGGCTTCGTATTTTGCGTATGTGCCTTCTGTTAGCCATAAAGGTGCAAAAGTGTCTCTCGCAGTAACAACTGGAGCAAAAACGCTTAAAAGACACAAATTCGTAATCAAAGCTAAGATTGCAATTTTATTTATATTTTTAACCATTTATTTATTCCCCATAGATTACGTGCAAAAAAAAGAAAAGATGTTATTGAGTCAATGATTTTACTAACATCTGCATCTGCAATTTGATGTGCAGGACCAGTAGAGACCCAAGGCAATGTCTAGAGATGATGCTTCGAATACACCACTAGAGAATGAGCTGCCGACATTAGAAGGCGGTATGTGTACACCATTGACCCACATTTCAAGTAGCATATAGCCTGATCCACCACAACAACCATGTGTGTTTATGTATATATCAATATACCAGTGGTTTGGAGGAATACAGCCAATGTCGCCATCTATCCATGCACACATGTTTTCTTTTTCGGGTTCTGCGTTGACAACGGGAACAGCGACAAACAATGTAGCAAAAAGCATCATTGAAAGAACTACTACACTAAATATTGAGCTGTTTTTCACATTAAACCACTGTTAGATGTGATATAGATACATATATAAAAATGTTTCCTTCAATAATGTGGAATTTGTAGCATGTTTTTTATGTTGATGTGTATGGTTTAGATAACAAAACTTCAATATTGGGTGTCGTGTTGGGGACGTACACAATATTCTTCTTTTGACTTAATTTTTTCTGTTTTTAGTAAACTCTATTTTTATCTTTTTAAAAATAACAAATATTCACATTCATAGGAGATTCATAGTTGAGTGATCAAAACATAAATCAAAAAGTGGCAAAGCCAAGACTTCACGTGTTGGGTGTTGATGCTGAGGTAGATCCTGTTGTTGGTAAAAAGTTAAAACGTGGTATTTATGCGTCTGATCATATTCATTCTTTGGTTATGGGATTTCCGGGATCAGGTAAAACCCGCTTTCTTCTTAGTATGATAAAGCAGCATATCGACCATAATGAAGGTTTTATGGTTATAGACTCCCACAGCGACCTCACCCAGCTTGTTCTTTCACATATTCCACCTGAACAATGGAACAGAGTGATTTACATTAATCCTTGGTCTGCGTTTGAGGACAAGTATGGTAATCGTGTTTTGCAGATTAATTTCTTGGAGTATCATGATCCGTTTGAGCGTGATGTTGTTGCTCGCATGTTTATGGATACTTTGGAAAAGTTGTATGAGCGTTGGTGGGGGCCTCGTCTTGATATGATTTTACTAAACGCCCTATACTTGCTTATGGAGAAAGAACACGCTAAACTACCTGATCTTTACAATATTCTCTCGGATCAAGAATTCCGAGATATGCTCACAGCCAAATGTAGGGATCGTAATGTCAAGATGTTTTGGGAAAACAGTATGATAAGATGCCTAAAGATGCTTCTGTTGCTGTTTTAACAAAGTTGTATAGGCTTGTGCAGGAGCGTATTATTGTGCCTATGTTTATGGCTGAAAAAAGTGGTATTGATTTTCGGGCAGTTATGGATGAGCGTAAGATTGTGATTGTGGATTTGTCTGAAGGAAAAGTTACTACGGATATCGCCAATTTTTTGGGTAGCCTCATTTTGTCTGCTGTGTATAATGCGGGTATGTCTAGAGAGGATACGCCTGAGGCGGATCGCAATCCCTTTTTTGTGTATGTAGATGAAGCCTACTGCTACACTACAAAGAGCATCCCTGAGGTGTTGCAGTCGCTTCGAAAGTTCAAAGTCTTTATGACCCTAGCCAGCCAATACCTCACCCAATACCGCAAAGACATCCAAGACGCTAT
>WRGM01000012.1 GCA_009787175.1 Candidatus Bathycorpusculum fermentans
CATCGTTTGTTCGTTTGTCTCCCTCTACAAAGATGCGCCCGCACTCTTTGCATATGTATCGTTGTTTTCCTCGAGTTATACCGTTTTTTTACTACTTTCTCAGACAAACACTTTTTACACTTAGCCATAACCATAACCTTGTTTACAAGGTTACCGCAAACACCTTAAGCTCTCTATCGGTGAAAACTCTCTTTTTTCTCTCACCCCTCGTCTATCCTGCAATATCTTTTTGCTTACCTTTGCAGTTGTCTATCTCTTTAGACTGTATTCTTTAATCGGACTGTTTTCTGATTTTTACGTCTGGGTTGATTTGAAGTGTTTGAGATAATCTTCGAGGTTTTTCCGTCTTACCTCTTGTGTTATATCGCCACGTGTTACTTCAATGATTTTTCTTGCAACATCCGTTTTCCGCCTTAAACCTGGCACATGCATATACGCTTCATCAAGCGCAAATAACTCCATAAAAATCTCATCCATTAACTTGAGATATTTTTCTCCCTTTTCAATATCCCCCTCTCGCAGAGTATCGAGAGATAATCGCCTATATTCACCAATAGCATCTGCTAACCCAAGAGTGTATTCAATTGATGGAACATTAATTTCTTCAGGTGTAACAAATCTATCTTCTTTTATCAATGTGAAAAAAATGTTTGCCTCAGCATATTCTTGTAATGCCTCACTAAACATACCACAGTAAATAATGTCAGGATATTGCTCAGCCAGACTTTGCAGATTAACAACTTTTTCTGTTGCAATTTTAAGCGTTTTTTCTGTTTCAACCCGATTTTTTTGATGAATTAAAAGTATTGCCCGTTTAGATAAACTAGTTACTTTACGCATAATTTCCTGCGTATCTTCACGAATCTGGTTTTTCTGCATTAAATCCTGCTTTATTTCTCCAAGTATCACTTTAAGAGTAACCACTTTTTCACCTTTGAGATATAGTTACAGTAGCCTTTACCTATTTATCCATTTTAAAAATTAAACAAGTTGCTGTTCACGGTGTTTGGTGCTTTCAGGAATTTCTAATAAGATCCTGAAAGATATTTCTATAGACGAATTTTGATGAGAATAGTTAAAAGTAACCTATTGAAACTGGTGCACCACTTTTTGGTTTAATATTCCTTGTTATGATTGTGTTTTTGTCGATAATAAAACAACGCGGCTGTCTGCGGATTCATTAATTATGTTGTATCCTGTTTTTTCTGCTAGCTCTTCTGCGAATGTTTTGACTTCTGCTAGTGATGGCATATCGGTAAACTTTAGTCGTAAATTGGAAAAGCCAATGTGCATGTATGCTTTTGCTTCAATAAATGTGGGGCTGGCTTTCTTAACTAGTTTAGCGTACTCGTCAATATTGTTCATGTTGTAATTTTTAACAAGAGTCATTCGTAGTGCTGTTTTACATTTGAAGCTTTGAAGTAGTTCTAATGAGTTGTTTAGGTGTTCCCAAGCGTTGGGCATAAGTGGGCGGCAAATTTTGTTGTATATTTGTTCATTGGGAGCGCAGAGAGAAATGTATAGTTGGGTTGGGTCTTGGCTTAGTTTTGCTATTCTGTCTGGTAGTGTGCCGTTGGTTACGAGGAAGACTGTGAAATTTTTTTGTCGGTATGTTCTTATAAGTTCGCTTATGTTTGGGTAAAGTGTTGGTTCGCCTGTTAAGCTTATTGCTACATTTTTAGGTTGGTGTGCTTCTGCTAGTTTTCGCCAGTTTACTCTTGGGTGACCTTTGTATCCGCTGAGGATTTTTTCTTGTGCTTTTATGCTTGCGTTTACTATTTCTTCTGGTTGACTTAGTGGTGGTAGTTTCATTTCGTCCCATGTTACTTGTAAATCGCCGCTTTGTGCTCGCCAGCAGAAGAGGCATTGTTGTGTGCAAGAGTATAGTGATGGTGTCATCTGTAAGCATTGATGGCTTTTTATGCCGTAAAATTTTTCTTTGTAGCAGACTCTCCCGTTTACTATCGATTCATATAGCCATTTGCAGCGTTTAACTGCTGAATGGTTGCTTATGAGGTGATATTTTTGTTTCTTTAATGTCTGTATAAGTGATGCTGGAATTGTTTGTTCCAATATGGTCATTTCCATGTGAATTGCAACTAAATGTGTTTCGTGTTTTTATAATGTTTCCCACTTTTCAAGTTGTAACGTTGTGTTATGTAGAGAATTACAACAAAGTTTATATTATTTCCATGCTAAAATAAGATTGAAATCAAAAAATGTCAACACTTTAGATTTTGAAAACAACTTGAGGTGTATCTATGGCTCAATCAAAATCTTGTTCGCCATCATGTCCATCTTTTAAATGTGGGAAAAATGTTGCCTGGTTCAGACGGGATGGTGTCTGGTGCAAAGACGGCGATGAATACTGTAACGTTATAAAATGTACCTATGCAACATGCTATAAACGTCGTTTATTATCTCAAGGCATATGCGGAGAGACTGTGAAACGAAAAACCGTTGATCGACAGCCTGACGAGTTCCTTAGAGATGAACCAAAATTTGGTAATATTCCCCTGAAAGGAAAAGCATTACGCAAACTTAGTAGACGCGAAGACGACGATGATTACTATTAACCTACATTTTTAACCAAAATCTTGTCTCTGCATTTTTGCGGAGCAAAATAGTAAGTAGTAGTACATGGTACTCTGTATGCTGTAAAGTAGGGAATAAAGAAGACTTTTGGGTACAAGCTGCTTTGTAGCGACTGAATAGTCAATACTGTCAACCTAACACTTGCCATCGCACTAAACGTTCATAAAAACACATCTAAAAATGAAAAAAGCCAGCCACTCAACAATA
>WRGM01000013.1 GCA_009787175.1 Candidatus Bathycorpusculum fermentans
ATATCTGGTACTCTAACAGTTTAAAAACCTGACTAGGTGCTCATAAATTCCATTAAAAACGCCAAAAACAATAAGGACTAAGGTCTATTTTAAATAACGACATAAACAACTCAACCCATAAAAAGCAATATAGAGAAGTAAATGACCTTATTTCTCATCTACACGTTTAGGATTTAATTTACGATACAATAGTAAACCTTCAACAACAAATAATACCATAGCCACAAAAGTTATTCCAAATAAAACTATGAAACGCACATCAATAATTAAAGTGTCAACACTTTTGTATATTCTCTTAGAGCTGTATTTAATGCTCGTTATAGAACACATATTTTTACGAGTGTTCTGATTAAGAACACACTCTTTCTTCTGTTTCCTAACTGCCAATATTGAGCATTTTTCCTGTTTTGACACAAATGCTGTCGATACTTGTTTTCTGATATCTTTTTTTATGGGTGTTTGGTAATTAGCTTTTTAAGTTTTGTTAGTTATTGTTTTTGTTGTTTAGGCGTAGTGTATGTTGTTTGAGTTAGTTGCACCCTTCAAGATTTCTCCTGGTCAAGAGGAAGCGGTTAATAAGTTAATGGAGAATTTTAAGAGGAAAGAGAAGCAGACGCTTTTAGGTATTACGGGTAGTGGTAAAACTTTTGTTATGGCAAATGTTATTAGTCGTCTTCAGAAGCCTACGCTTATTATTGCTCATAATAAAATTTTGGCTGCTCAACTTTATGCTGAGTTGAAACAGTTTTTTCCAAATAATCGTGTAGAGTACTTTATCAGTTTTTATGATTATTATCAGCCTGAGTCTTATCTGCCAGCGCAGGATATGTACATTGAGAAGGATTCAACGGTAAATGAGCAAATAGAAAAAATGCGTATGCACGCTGTTTCTAGTTTGGTAAGTCGAAATGATACTATAATTGTTGCAAGCATCAGCTGTATTTACAGCTTAGGTAATCCGGAGGATTTTAAAAGTTTAGCTGTAAACTTGCAAATTGGTAAAGAGCTTAGTCGTCAGGGTTTAATTGGTAGTCTTGTTGATATGCAATACGAGCGTGATGACACTTTTTTAGAGGCAGGACGTTTCCGTGTTAGAGGCGACATAGTTGATGTTGTACCTGCTTATGAAAAAGATATTATCCGTATAGAGTTTGAAGGTAATAAAGTTAGGAAAATTAAAGAAGTTGACGCTGTAACAGGCGATGTTAACGTGTCAATTGATAATATTATAATTTATCCCGCTAGACAATATGTTGTACCTCAAGAAAAACATGAGAGAGCATTAGCACAGATTCGCCAAGAGCTAGATGAGCGCCTCCAAATTTTACCACCATTAGAAGCACAACGACTTAAACAACGCGTTAATTATGATATAGAAATGATAAATGAGCTAGGTTTTTGCACAGGCATTGAAAATTACAGCAGACATTTCGACGGACGCCGTGAGGGTGAGCCACCGTTTACTCTAATGGACTATTTCCCAAAAGATTACCTACTAATTATCGATGAAAGCCATCAAACTATACCTCAAGCACATGCCATGTATAATGGCGATTATTCACGCAAAAAAAACTTGGTCGACTTCGGCTTTCGACTACCCAGCGCACTAGATAACCGACCCCTCAAATTTGAAGAATTCGAACAAAAAATGAGACGAACACTTTTCGTATCAGCAACACCTGCAGAATACGAAATGCAAAAAAGCGGACCACCGGTAGAGCTAATTACACGACCAACAGGATTACTTGACCCCGAAATTGAGTTACATCCTATTGAGCACCAGATGCAACACTTAATGCAGGAAGCTAAAAAAACAATTGCACAAGGCAATCGTGTTTTAATAACAACATTAACAAAACGTATGGCTGAGGACCTTGCAGATTATCTTGTTAAAGAAGGTTTCCGAGTACGTTACATGCATAGCGAAATTGATAGTCTTGATCGTATTGAACTTGTAAGACAGCTACGTATAGGTGACTTTGACATTCTTGTCGGTATCAATTTACTACGAGAAGGTCTAGACATACCTGAAGTTGCAACAATATGTATCTTAGATGCTGATAAAGAAGGATTTCTACGTGACGAACGCAGCTTAATTCAAACTATTGGCAGAGCAGCTAGAAACCAAAACGGCAAAGTTATCCTCTATGCAGATATTTTAACAAAAAGCATAAGACGCGCTATGGAAATTACCAGTTACCGCCGCAAATTTCAACAAAGATACAACGAAACGCACGGGGTAATTCCTCAAACAATTATTAAAAAAGTTTCAGAACGAAAAGGGACAATTAAAGGCAGTAAACATTTAACAAAATCAGATATTGAAAGACAAATTATAGAGTTAGATGCAAAAATGCGTGAAGCCGCCCAAAAATTAGATTTTGAGAAAGCTATAGAACTACGCGACACTATAAATTCCCTAAGCAAAGATCTAATTGAAAAACAGAAACACGAACAAAAAACTGGAAAAATACAAACGTGATACATTATGCTGCTACGTACCAGACGTATAAACAATAGACTTCTTGCATAACTATGGGAAACAAGATTAATGTCTTGTGAGTAATGTCTTGTGAGTAATGTCTTGTGATTGTTGATGAAGTTTGAAAATATTAAGAATTATCCTGATGAAAAGTTTCGTTGGATAATAGGTGTGAAACGTACAACATTTGAAAAAATGCTGGAAATTCTCTCAGTTGCATTAACTAAGTAATCGTTATTAGATCTCCTCGGGTTTTAGTTCCTGTTTTCAAAGTTGATTATGCCGCAAATTAGTGCCATTCGTAGTCCAAACCGCTTCCTACGATTCCGATA
>WRGM01000014.1 GCA_009787175.1 Candidatus Bathycorpusculum fermentans
TCTGTTGCTCTATCCACTTTGTTAAAGATGTAACCTGCTTTTAGTATGCCTTGAATGAATCGAGAGTCTTCAGGATGTGTAACGTTTGGACTGTATAGGCCTAAATAAACTACATCTACACCAGGTAGTTTAGATGCTTTTTCATTGACGGCAGCAGTGAAAGTTAGTAATGTAGTAGGGTGTAGGTTCAGTACAGCTTCATAATCGGGGGAACTCATTCCACCTACTGAAGTTATGCTGGCAGCGTTGTCTGGGAAGAATAAAGTTTTGACTGGATCAACACCAGAATCGATGCCAACAACGAGATGTTCGACCCCCAGTATTCGCACTAACTCAGTATTTTGGTTATATTCAACTACTATTCTGTTTGCAGGTAATGAAACAGATATGTCTTGTTTATTACCATCTAACAGGTATAATTTTGCTGCATTACCATTTATGATAGCCTGAACCTGACTTATGTCCGACGCGTCAATTTTACCATCATGGTTTGCATCTGCGAACAGCGTGGGAGGCACCGTACCAGCTATAATTCTTTGAAGGTATGCTATGTCATCTTGGTTTATTTTGTCGTCCATGTTTGCATTTCCATAAATCTCAAGAGTTAGTTTCATGGCTGAAAGTGATGCTGCTGGGGGGTTAGAGCTAAACGGTGGATTAGACCCTGAGTTTTGTGGGGTTGACTGTGGATCTGAGTTTTGTGGGGTTGACTGTGGATCTGAGTTTTGTGGGGTTGACTGTGGATCTGAGTTTTGTGGGGTTGACTGTGAGTTTGAGTTTTGAAACCAATTTTTGTTATATCCTATAACAGCTATTGAGGAAACAGCAATTATAATCATGAGTAGCAGTGCTACAAGTTTAACGGTTTTCATTTTTATCACCATATTACGTTTTTATAAAAAAAATAATATTTATATGTTGTTACTGTTTATTTAAAAAGTAACACTCAAATAAAGCAAGACCTATCAAATCCGAAGGCAAATATCATGAATATAACCATACAAGGATTAACCTTCAGCTACAACAGCACACCAACACTCAACAACATATCCCTGCAATTACACGAAACAGAAATGGTCTGCATGGCAGGTCCAAACGGATCAGGAAAAAGTACACTCTTAAAATGCATAAACAAAATCCTTGAACCTAAGCAAGGCAATATACTGCTTGGACAGCAATCAATAACTAAAATGAGTCGCATTGAGATCGCCAAAAAAATAGGCTATGTCCCCCAAAGTACCAACAACAGCGGTGAAGTTATATCAGTTTTTGAAATGGTTCTCATAGGCAGAAGACCACACATTACATGGCAAAGCAGTCAAGCAGATGAAGAAAAAGTTTGGAAAGCTCTAAAAAAGCTATCAATCGAAAAATTGGCTATGCGAAACTTTTATGAATTAAGTGGTGGTGAGCAACAAAGGGTTCTAGTTGCAAGATCATTAGCCCAAGAATCAAAAGTTCTCCTGCTTGATGAACCAACAAGCAATCTGGACATAAGACACCAACTAGAAGTCATGGACTTAACGCGCAAAATAGTAGTAAATGAAAAACTTACCGCAGCAATAGCCATACATGACCTAAATTTAGCCGCAAGATTCTGCGATAAAATGGTCATGATGAAAGAGGGAAAAATTTTTGCAGCAGGACAAACCACAACCGTCTTAACAGCTGAAAACATCAAAAAAGTCTATGAAGTTGAAACCGTAATAACCTCCTACAATAACACACCATACATCATGCCGATAACGCCGATCAACTAAAACAGGATAAGTGTAGATGTGTTTAGTTTGTTATGGTTCTTGCTGAATTGTATTCCGTAAATTCACATGCACAAGTAATGCTTATTGTTATAATGTCTGTCAAACAAAAGTCAGCCAGCGAACAAAAATAAAGAGGGGGGTTACAGAGTAATTGCGTGCTTTTTCATACCCTGTCTTGGTGTCGGATAATCCTTCAGTGCACTGTTCAAAGTTGGGTTTGGAGATTTTTGGAACTTGGTTAAACGTTGTTTTGCCTGTTATTTTATGGATTTTTAATCATATTGAGCTTGTGGCATATGTGAAAGATGTTTTACATAAGCTTGAGGCTATAGCTGAAAGGCTTTGATGTCTATGGCGGTTAATGCTCTTTGTGTAACACCTGAATTTGTTGTTACTTGTTCAAACACTGCAACTATATTTAGCCCTACAGTTAACAAAAAAATTGAACAGTCATCGTTCGTTGGGTATGCCGACTGTGTCACCGTTGACAGTTATTGCGGGATATATGAATACGCCACTGTTGTCAAGGTTGTAGTTGAGGTGCAGGTAGTTTGTGATGTAGTCCTGATGTATTGACTGTGGGTTTATGCCACTTAACAGGTCAGGGTAGAGTATTTTTGCCATATAGACTGCCCCTAAAGTACCACCCATTGCATTGTTCCTAAAATCACTTGCAATCATGTAGACATTATTGTTTTTGACAGCATCAAGATTGGTAAATGCTGGTTGAGAGACATACTCTTGCAAGACGTTCTTCATGCCTGTTGGATCATTGACAGCCATACCCTGTGCCGGCGCATTTGAGTTCACTGTGTGTAAGAAAATGTACTGCGGGTTTTGTTTAAGTATATATTCAGTATCAAGTGGCACCGAATAAGCTGTAGAGCTATCAAATGCATTGGCTATGTTTGAGCCACCTGCCAAAATACATGCTTGCCCCAGCGTATCAATTGCCACATACGCCCTAGCATAACCCAAAGTGGGGCTATTAGTGAGTAACACAGTTTTTCTTTGATTTTCCGGAATAGTGCTTATTTTATTGTTGATAGTTGATGTCAGATTAAGTAT
>WRGM01000015.1 GCA_009787175.1 Candidatus Bathycorpusculum fermentans
TTGTACGCTATTGCGGCCTCTCTGAAATCTCTGCTATACGTCATAACACACAATAAAACGTCTTCTAAAACTTAAGCTAATCGGCTATACCAAAAACATACACAATAATTTCACCAGTATCATGAATTTATAGCATACCACAACCAACAAGGAGCCTTTTTACAGAAGACTCTACCCCACATTCCATCCATCTCAAGACGAACTTTAAGGGATACTGTGAGGTCTGTATTTTGGGTTTAGGTTTACGAGGAATTTTTCTGTTTTTTAAAAACTGACATGACCGTATTTTGACTGATGTGTAAGACGCGTGCGGTGTCTCGTATGCCGCTGCCGTTTAGGGACATTTTTATTATTTGTTGTTTGGTTTGGGGGATGGCTCCACTATTTTTGTATGTGGTTTGGAAGGTTTTTTTGCAAGAGTTGCATTTACACCTTGAGTCCCATTGGGTTGTTTACCCATTTTTACCACGTTTTCACTTCTACAATGTATGCACTTTACAGATACTTTCACCAAAAACATACTTATGTACCAGTAGAATCATATATCCAAAAACTCTCTTCATATTGGTGATACAAAACGACTTTACCCGACATAAACGCTGAAAACACTGATAATAACAATGATATGATAGTTACTCCATGGGAAGTAAAAGGCAAAGTCGACTATGAACGGCTTATAAAAGAGTTCGGCACTCAACCCTTAACTTCTCAGTTACTTAAAAAAATAGAGACACATACAGACAAGTTACACCTGCAGCTTGAGCGCAAAATTTTCTTTAGTCATCGCGATTTAGACACAGTTTTCGATCTTTATGATAAAGGCACTAAATTTGTTCTCTATACAGGCAGAGGTCCATCAGGACCTATTCATATTGGTCATCTTGTTCCATGGATATTTACTTTACATTTTCAACAAAAATTCAAAACCCGTCTATACTTCCAAATAACTGATGATGAAAAATATCTTGTTAACGATGAGCGTAAACTTGATGAAACACGCAACTGGTCATATGAAAACGCTCTTGACCTAATCGCTCTTGGTTTTAAACCTGAAGATACCTTTATAATATATGACACAAAAGACATTGACCTACTATATGATATATCTCTCGAAGTAGCCAAACGCATAACATATAGCACCGCACGCAGCAGCTTTGGCTTCCAAGACAGCACTAACATAGGCTGGGTATACTGGCCCGCCATACAAGCCGCTCCATGCTTTATACATAAAAAACTCACCGGCGAAAATGTACCCGCCCTAATCCCTGCAGCTATAGATCAAGACCCCTACTGGCGAGTAACACGTGATGTCGCCCAAAAACTTGGCTATTACAAACCCGCCCAAATACACTGCAGATTCTTACCCGGACTAGGAATAGGTGGAAAAATGAGCGCTTCCACACCTGAAACTAGCATATTTACCCTAGACCCGCCTGATATTGTTAAAAAGAAGCTCTGGAGCGCATTTACAGGCGGTAAACCTACAGCAGCTGAGCAACGTAAAACAGGAGCTGACCCATCAATATGCAGCATTTTTCAGTACTATTATTATCTCTTTGAAGAGGACACAGCTAAATTAAAAGACCGCGAACACAAATGCGTCACAGGAGAAATGCTCTGCGGCGAATGCAAAAAAGACATGGCAGAAAGACTTAACAAATTTCTTGAAGCACACAGAGAACGCAGAGAAAAAGCAAAGGACACAATTGAGCAATTCCACATAAAACGCAAATAACCCCTGCCTTCTTTTAATGAAACATTTGTTAGCTAATAAAAGACATAAAAGAGCTATAGCATACTCTTAACTAAGGAGCAATAATTATGTCTTCAAAAACACCTGTAAATTATACCTCAGCTTACCGCCTTCTACATCCCATGCACACTGTCCTAGTTTCCTGTATAGACAATGCAGGTAAACCTAACATAATAACTATAGCATGGGCAATGCCTACTAGCCAAAAGCCACCTCTTGTTGCCATAAGTCTCGCGTCAGGTAGACATTCCTGTTCTTTAATTGAAGAATCAGGTGAATTTACCATAAATATTCCATCTATAGAACTTTTACAGGCAGTTATCGCCTGTGGAACATTTAGCGGTAGAAGCTTTGATAAATTTAAAAAAGCAAACCTAACACCCATACCCGGTAAACGCGTTAAAACACCCGCAATACAAGAGTGTATTGCACATATTGAATGCACTGTTGAGGATAAATTTACCACAGGCGATCATATGATATTTATAGGAAAAATAGTAGAGGCATACGCCGACACGGGCACTTTTTCAGAAAGCTACGACCTTAAACGCGCACACATGATATACCACGGCGGAGGAAACAACTACCACACACTCGACATAAAAAACTATAAACCATAAACACTATGGTTTTACTGTTTTACCAACGAGATTAAGAAGTACTGAAATGGTGTAGCATATTAATACATGGAGAATTATGACAACTGAAGTTGAACTTAAGGACGTAGAGTTTCTACAATAACGATAACACTCAAAAAATAAGCTATAGTTTATTTAAAACAAAAAATATAGTTTATTAGGGAGTTCTTAGATTGTTGCACTACACCATAATGTAATATGCGGGAATAGTACAGCTTGGTTAGTACATAGGCTTGCCAAGTCTAGGACTCGGGTTCAAATCCCGGTTCCCGCACCAATCACTTGTATGCAATGCTGTATCGTCTCTTTTGGTTTTTAAAACTTTAACTAAATAGGCAGAGCATGATAATTCTTGCACATTTAAACCGTAACTCCCGCTATTTTACGTAATCGATATTTTTATTTTTAGTTTTTCTGCAAGTACCCTTGATGATTTAGGAATTTCGG
>WRGM01000016.1 GCA_009787175.1 Candidatus Bathycorpusculum fermentans
GTGAGGTTACTAGTGCTAAAATCGAAGACTATATCAATCGAGCTTGAAAGCAATGGATACCTACCTCGTAAGAAGTAGGTAGTTCATTATTTGTACATGAAAATTGACATTTTTGAAGGAAAGTCAGTACACCTGTATATACGCAATTGTCTTTGAGGTTCTATGCGACATATCTTTCGAGCATTTTTTTCGTTTTATAAGGGGGGCTACCTGGAAAAATGGACATTTTGAACAGAGAGCACTAATGTTTGTTTCCTCCTTCACTTATTATTTAAAATATGATCAGTAATTGCAATATATATTCTAGTGCTATATTTAATCAAAAAAAGGAAGAAAAATTTGGTCTTATTCGTGTCTTAGAGCGTCTACTGGTTTAAGTTTTGAGGCGCGCCATGCGGGGTATAGTGAAAATATTACGCTTATGCCGATACCAAAACTTAGGGCACCAAGCATCACTATAGGGGTTAACACTGGGGTGATGTTAAAAGCGTTGCCTATACTAAGCAGCCATGTAATGGCGTTAGCTAGGATCCATCCGCAGGCTATGCCTAAAATTGCACCCATGAATCCGATGATTACGGATTCGCCGAGAAATATCATAAGTACAGTTCTGCTTTTCATGCCTAATGCTTTAAGGATACCGATTTCTCGCGTGCGTTCAATTAAAGAGACTATCATGATGTTCATGATGCTTACGCCTGCGACTAGTAGGGAGATTGCGGCAATGCCAACTAGGAAGAGTTGTATTGTGCTGATGACGTTTTCTAGTATGGATTGTACTGCACTTGGAGGAATTACTGTGACTTGCCCGCTAAAGTATTTTGTAATTAGATTTGAAACTTCTGTAACGGTGACATTATCACTGTTTGCTAAAGTTACAATTAACATGTCGCAGGTATCAGTGTCAAAAAAGCTTGCAGCTGTTGACAATGGAATATACACGCTACTATCAGATGGGCCACCAAAACTTATAACAACGCCTGTGGAGCCTAAAATGCCGCTAACTTGTGCGGTATAATTTTCATACACTGGAGGCAATGTGGTAGCGTTAAGCCAAAGTAAGGTTACCTCATTATCGGGAACAAATAATTGTGTACCATTTTGTCTAGGGTCGCTGACTCTACTACCAAGCACAATAGTGTCATTTCTTGGGTTACTAGTTGGAATTGTTCCATATTCAGCTGTGAACGAATCATATGTTTGTGAATAAAGACCATAGTCAACACCGTAAATAGTTACACTACGATTTACATTATCTAATTGAACCCGTCCAGACCGCTGAATTATTGCAATAACACTAGCAATGTTGGGCGATAAATTTTCAATTTCGGAAGTCTGATTAAGATATATATTAAAACCTGAACTACTTGCACTACTACCGAAACCCATACCGAAACCAGCACCGCCTTGGTCTGAATCGTCGTTACTACCAGGTATAACCATTAAAGAGTTAGCCGATAAACCTTGATTTAGCTGATCACTAAGACCTATCTGTAACCCTTGAGTTATAGAGAGCAGAGCTACTATAGCTGTAATGCCAATTACAACACCAAGGATCGTTAGAACTGCACGAAGTTTACGAAGTTTTATTGCATTAAAAGAGTAACCAAAAACGTCAGTTGCTTTCACAGTAATTCATCATATCCGATTCTATTTTACCATCAACCATTTGTATTATTCTTTTAGCTTCACATGCCAATTTCTTATCATGAGTAACCATAAGGACACTGACACCATGATTTTTGTTAAGGTCATGAATTAACGACATGATTTCAATGGTGGTTTTAGAGTCAACATTTCCTGTAGGTTCATCAAGTAACATAAATTTGGGTTTATTTGCTAAAGCTCGTGCAATAGCAACGCGTTGTTGCTGACCTCCACTAAGTTCAGAGGGTTTATGATTCATACGTTCCTTCAAACCAACAATATTAAGCAATCCTGCCGCACGTTTACTACGTTCAGCCTTACTCACACCAGCTATAGACATAGCCAATTCAACATTTGCCTTAGCAGATAAGCGAGGAATTAAATTAAAAAATTGAAAAACAAACCCAATTTTTAAACGTGCCTCAGAGAGCTGATTATCATTTAATTTACCAATATCTACGCCTCCAATACGTAAAACACCAGATGTTGGTTTATCAAGAGCGCCAATAAGGTTAAGTAAGGTAGATTTACCGCTACCAGACGGACCAAGGATAGATATGAAGTCGCCAGTTTCTACCTTAAAATTTATACCCCGTATAGCTTCAACTGGAATTTTGCCCAGCATATAAGTTTTTCTAAGGTCAATTGCTTCAACTATTGCTGACATGTATATCACCCTCAAAATATCAAACAGTCCATAAATAGCTTATTGCACACTTAAGTAAATATGTGTATCTTGTCCGAAGCTTTAAAGAAGTCTTTTTTTGATTAAAAAAACTGGTTGAGTTTTTAACATTCTTTTTTGAACCGTTACCGTTGCCCCGTAGGGGCGTTTTTGGGGTATCCCCTGTTTTTTTAAATAACACATGTGAAAAAAGCATGGTTGAACGATGGAAACAAAAAAATAAACAGCATTAAATGGTTTATATCTGTTATTTGGTCAGGTATGTCGGATAATGTTCATGTTGAAGCATGGAAAGAGGATAAAAAGGTTTTTTGTTCAGTTCTTACTTCTATTAAAAAGTGAAATTGATATCTATATAGCAACTTGATTTTACATTGATAGTTTATATATCTTGGTTGTGTATGGTTCTTTAGGTAGTTATTTGGCATGAGGGCAACTGATGATAAAACAAGGGAAAACATTGTTTTAGCAATGCAACGCAAAGAAAAACGAAACACCATAGCCATGTGGCTTAA
>WRGM01000017.1 GCA_009787175.1 Candidatus Bathycorpusculum fermentans
GATTTTTTAAGCGTTTTTTTAGTGAGTTAAATTGTAAAAACATAGTTATATTGTGAGTAATTATAACTATGTACCAGTTAGTACAAAAAACACAATTTAACCACGCAATTACAATTACAACTGATATCCACACCCTATCACTCAGACATAGTTTATACTTTCCGGGATTTTAGGAAATAAAAACAAAATTTGAAGATGTACAGAATATTGCGGATACATAAATAAATTGAGAGTGTTCACGTATAGACATATGAGTGGGTTTTTGTGATTTTATTTGGTTTTAACGGTTCTTTTTAATGGTTAAGTCACGTATTTCTTCATTATTTTTCACACACTTACCACCTTACAGAGACCAAAATACCGAAAAACTATCTATAAGTAAACACTCTCTATTTTATTTGTTTCTAGTTAGATTTAGGTTTAGTATTTTTTGGACCCGTTGGGCAACTATCCAGGCTATAGGTATTGTGTAAAGGGCTAATGTTGCATTAAATATAGCTGCTAGGGGTAGGTATGCATTTGTGACTGCTTGGTCAAATCCAAAGCCTATGGGGGGCGCTTGTGGTAAGGCGAAGTAGAGGATTATGGTCATGAATGCAGCGCGGGTTAAGATACCCATAACTGTTGTTGCTATGAGGCATTTGGGATTTGTAAGTATGGTCACTTGAGGGTTTTTGCGGTAGTATATTTTTTTGATGACGAGTATTGCGACATATAAGCCGATTTGCATTGATAAAGTAGCAAGTAGATTGTACATGGGTCCTGTTGGGAGCATGCCGGGGAAGATTGCAAATAGTACACCTGTGTTTAATAGGGATACGGCTATACCGGCTATTGGGCTGATTATTAGGAAGGCTATGACTATGGGTATTTCCCATACTTGGTAGACTAGTCCCGGTACGAATGGGGCTGCGACTGCTATGCGTGTTAGTGTGGGGTTTAGTGTAATTGCTATAACAGCGAAGAGTATTGTTAGTGTTAGTTTTTTGGTGTTCATGTCTGTTTCACAGATTAATTTGTCTAACCTATTTAAGAGTAGTTACTCAAAATTGGGTATGTAGTTCATGTTTAAAAATAAAGTATGAATCATGGAATAATGATATATAACTAAAGAGATAATTAGTCAGTGATAATTTAGGGTGAACATATTGGCGGAAACGTTACAGTTCTCTACAGTGGCTCTAAAGGAGTGGATAGAGAAAGAGACTAGTACAACTTTTATTCCTGTTCAGGCGCAGGCGAAAAAGTTTAGAGATGAGACTAATCAGGCTATTGCAGCGTTAAATGAGGTTTGTAACTCTCTTTTGGAGAATAGTGCAAAGGAGATAGAGAAGCGTAACTCCAACAATTTTAATCGTGCTCGCGCGTTAAACAAGTTGGCAGGCATATTTATAGAGCGGTTAGCAAAGATTCCGTCGCCTGAGCAAGTGACATATGATGCGTTAAGTAAGTATAATATTGAAGCTCAAAAGACGCTTATTGTAACTGAAGTTGATGTTAGAAATTGGTTTCCAAAGATTTCTCCTTTCTTTATTATGGATAGGCGAAAGTTTTTGGCTGTTTATGAGAAGACAAAGCAGACGTTTGGCACTTTAAATGAGTTTGTTACTAAAGAGTATGTGAAAACGAAAACTTTACAGGAGACTATGCAGATGATTAATGATCTGCAAAACTTAGAGAGTAAACTGTTGAATTTGCAGGTAGAAATTGAGAATACGAAAAATGAGCGGTTGCCTATTGAGCAAAAGATTGCAGAGTTAGAGCAGAAGACAGGTGAGATGAAAACTGCTGGTCCAATTGATCAGTTAAATCTTGTTACAGGCGAGATTGGAGTTTTAGGTAACGATTTAAGAAACACTCTTAGGCATCTGCAAAAACCGTTTATTAAAATACAAGCTTTGGCAACTTTTGGTGGTGGAGTAGGTGTAACTCCTGATGAGTTACGTATGATAAATATGTATTTAGATGACCCGTTTGAGGCGTTAGTAATTGAGGAGACGGGTTATCCTATTTTAAGGCAGATTCTTGAAAAACTTCAGGTTATGTTAAAAGAGGATAAATTGAAGCTTAAAGCAGATAAGGCTCGAAAGGCGGAACAGTCTAGTGTAGAAATTTTAAGTAAGAACCTGTTAAATGATGCTCAAGAGAAGTGTAAGAGGTTGGCAGCTCAGAAGGGTCAGCTTTTAGCTTCTGCGCATATGGAGGAAATTAAACAAAATATTTCTATTTTTGAGGATCAGGTAAGTCAGCTTAGTGCTAGAAGGGCAAGTATAGAGGCATATGAGACAGTTAAAAATAGGGAGTATCAAGAGTTTCAATCTGAAGCCAATACTCGTAAGCGGGCTATTGAACGGAACGTTTTAGCGTCATTAGCTAAAAATATACGTATCATCTAACAGAATCGTTTTTATTTTTTCCATACGTCCCATAATCCGAAAACAAAAATGTGGTATGAGATGTGTTGATTAGTTTTTATGCCAATATATGGTGTACTATATTGCTGTAGATACATACAATTACAGATAACTGTAAAAATCTAAGCAGACACTTCAGAACTTGTATGTTAATTATGAATATCTTTCTCAGAAAGACACACAGTTGCACATGAATGTAGGTTTATTTTCAAGTAGCACATTAGTTATTTGGGTTTTTGGCTGTTTTTATATACATGCTTTGTATGGCTATCTATCATGTTTATCTATGCAATGAGAACTGTTTCTAAAAAAATGAGATTGGTGTATAATTTATATAATAGACCTGTTCGGGGCTTTGGGACAAAATTATTGGTTTTCTTTGTTTAGGGTTTTTTCATCTTCCCGCGTTAGTGTGATGTCTCTTGTATAGATTTCTGC
>WRGM01000018.1 GCA_009787175.1 Candidatus Bathycorpusculum fermentans
CATACTATGTTGATTATCCGAATCCAACTAATGGCGTTGTGGATACGACCCTCTCTTCATATACAGGTGCAAAGCATAAATTTACTTTTATCTGGACATGCGTCAACGGAGGGACAACTGTTAATGGTGTTAGTAACTACGGTTACACTGATGCAAACGGAAGAGTCGTAGGAATGCCCCTTGCTTGGACACAAAAAACTAATCTAAGTAAAACTGGCTATACAAACCCTGACGGCAGTGGCTACGCATACATTGGTTTTGAAAACACTTCCAAATATCTAACTGACAACCGAGACTTCATAAACGGCAACTATGGAGACTTTTGCCGACAATTTTATTACTATGCTTTCGTTCAACATCTACCGATTAAAACATCCCTTGATAGAGCAACACAAGATGTAATGGCAAATCCCAAGGTCACTTTTGCTTCTACTTCACTTTACAATGGTTACTGGTTCACTAATACTGTACACGGAATCACCTCTCGATGTTATATGCGTGTAATAGGCGATGGAAATATGGTTTTACCATACTAAAGGAGGATGAAAAAATGAAAATATCTAAAAAAATTTGGACTATACTGAGTATAACTGTGATGTTATCGGCTTTTTTATCTATCCAAACATTTAATGATGTCCATGCTGAGCCGGCATATGACGAGTATAAAGAGAAAATGCTTACTGCTATACAAAATGTGGTAGGTATTGATGTTGATAAATACTCCGTGCAAGTACATAGTTACGGTTTTAATCCTTTTAAGGAGGTAAAAACGCCAACGTATGATATGACGTTAAATTTAACATCACAAGAGAATCAACTTTTCGCTTCTGCCTTATTTAAAAATGATTACATGATTCATTTTGATGTGGATGTTATTAAAGGTTCTCCGTCAACTATTCATTATAGCAATGAAACATCTACTGATCTACTTATTGCGACTAAAGAGACGCTTTCTCGATTATACACAGTTACTAGCAATCCAATTATTGTAGATATGCAGAAAATTCTCGAGACAGCCAAAGATATTGACACTGCAAATAAAACTGTTGGAAACATAGAATGTAGAGTCCCGATTTATATGGATCCGCTTAATCCCAGTGAGAAAAGCCAGTTTGTCGAAGTTTATTTTATTTACACGCTTAATGGTGCCGAATCGCCAAAACTCATTGCTGTTCATTTCGACGATAATCGACTTAAAGGATTTAGTGATACATGGAACCTTTACTCTGTGGGTAGTGCTGATGTGAAAATTACCAAGGAACAGGCTGTTAATATGGCGCGGGAACACGCTATTAATTCGACTTCGGAAAGTTTAACTTTCCCTTCAGATAGGTCAATTGTTACGGAGTTGTATATGGTTACTAGAGGTGAGGACTTTGTGCTGTATCCCTTTTGGTTTGTTGAAGTGCCACTTGTTTATCCGATAGACGTGTCGATTTATGGGTGGCAGGAGGGTATTTGGGCAGATACAGGCGAGATACAGTATGGGCACCCAGTGGGTGGGTATGGAGTTATGCCTGAGCCAAGCGATCCCTCAAATAATGCCACGTCACAAAATGCAGTAAATCCGTTTCTTGTTGCAGGCATAATTGCAACTGTAGCAATAGTCGGATTAATTGCAACAATAGCAGTGCTTAAAAAACGCTAAAACAGCTCTCTTTTCTTTCTTTTTTTATCTTTAATTGAAAAAGACTTTTCAATGTACTTCATATAGAAAACTAGTATACATGGTTCGCAAATTATGTTTAACTTGGACCCTAAAATCCCGGGTTTTTTATACCTACAATTAGTAAAAAACCTAAGAAGCCCGTTAAATAGACCTTAGTTTTTATTAGTGATATAGTTGTGAATCGGGGCTTTTATTAATATATGGGCTTGTTATTTGGTTTTTACGGTGTTTGTGTGTTAAATTATGCTGTATTATCTAAACATCCTGACCATTTTAAGACCTTCACAGGACTAACCCTGCAAGAATGAGGCACCCTAAACCAACAAATACACCAAAAATACCCTGCATACGAACAAAAACGCCTCCAAAGAATCAACCGCAAACGAGCCATCGGAGCAGGCCAACCCTTCAAACTAGACCTAACAAACAGAATACTAATACTACTACTCTACTACAAACTATACACCTCCTCAACACTACTAGGATACCTAGTCAACCTTAGCCAAACAAGCGTCCTAACATCGATAAGAAAACTAGAACCCCTAATCCAAGAAACACTACCCCTGCCAAATAAACAACACCAAAAAACCCAAAGGCTAACAACCATAACCGAAATCGAAAAAATGTTCCCAGGCTTTGAAGCCTTCATAGACGCAACAGAACAAGAGATCCAAAGACCCAAAAATAAGCGTAAACGTAAAACTCTTAGTATTACAGTTGTAAACGTAGTTTGTTCCAGTGGTGCCACATTGCAGTAATTTGATGGTTTCTTCTCCAACGTATCCAATGCTTAATAGTTTTCAAAGTTTAAGTAAACCGTGTGTAAAACCAAAAAAATATGCGCACATCACGCTTACTTAAACGTGCAAACCGCGCTTTCTTTTAAACCCAGACAAACTACCACAAAAAGAAGAACCATACTGCACAAACGTTTTAGCATCCAAAGAGCAACTGGAAAGAACCGTAAGTAACGCATGCGCTAAACAAGCAAACGTAATATGCTTATACCAACCAGAATAACTCTGCACCTCATACTCATCAAGCCCAACCAAAGACTTACTCTCTGCAAAACACCGCTCAACAGTCCAACGCACACCCGCAACCTCTACTAGCTTTAAAACAGAAACACTCTCAGGCGCAAAACAAACATACGCACGCAATTCTCCATCAGATCGGCTCTTACGCACAAGCAAACAACGCCTCCAACCCAAAACAACCGGAATTTCAATTTCCAAAGCCTGCCAATCATACACACGTGCACCCTT
>WRGM01000019.1 GCA_009787175.1 Candidatus Bathycorpusculum fermentans
AATCGTAGAAAACGCTTCTCTCTGCGATTCAACTTAATATGCGGCATCTGCAACTACGATCGAAAATAGTTTTGCAAGAGGTCTATTGTTGTCTAATGCGGCTTCTAGCATTTGCCATTCGAGTCCTTTTGTGAATTCTGCTTCGTAAATTTTTACGGTTGCCTGATATATTTTGGCTTTTTTTATTTTCTTTAAGTCTATCTGTTGGTTAGCATTAAGGCTTAAGGGGAAGCCTTGTTCTAAGTCGTGAGCGTTTATTGTCTGGTTTTGTGTGTCAACTTTTATTATTCTTATTGTTTTTTGAACGGTTTTTATGTATTTCCAGTCAGGTGCTACCATGTTAAACCTGATAATTTATGTTTGTGTGTTTATATTTATTTAGTCCGTTAATGTTAAACACATAGTTTTTACTTTGCTAATCCATTAGGTTAATATACTTTTTAGCTCATCATCCTTTTAAAACTCTTTGGGGAATAATGTTTGCTCGGTTATGCAGGAAAAATATTATATCTCAATTTAACCTCTGGTAAGAGTCACACTGAAAAGCTTACCGAAGGAACCGCTAAAAAATATGTTGGCGGAATTGGGTTAGGTATGTATCTTTATTTGGCTAATTCAAAGAAAGGTGTTGACCCTTTTAGTCCCGAAAATCCTCTTGTTCTCTCCGTTGGACCGCTTGCTGCAACAATGTTTCCAACAGGTGGAAATGGTCACGCGTTTATATCAAAATCGCCTGTGACAGGTGGTGTAGGTGAATCCGTTGGTCATGGTACTTTTGGCACTGAATTGAAGCGTGCAGGTTATGACGCAGTGGTTCTAACGGGGCATGCTGAAAAACCCGTTTATCTCTTAATTGACGATGACTCCATAGAGATACGTGATGCTACTAAACTTTGGGGACGCTCACCACTAGAAGTTGAAGATGCAATAAAAGAAGAAGTGGGCGATTTTTACGTGCGCGTTGCATCTATCGGCGCTGCTGGCGAGAAACTTTGTGGCGTTTCTTGCATTGTAAACGATAGAACCCGAGCTGCCGGTCGCACAGGTCTTGGTGCTGTTATGGGTTCTAAAAACCTTAAAGCCATAGCTGTTAGAGGCACCTGTGATGTAGGCGTTTTTAAACCTGACGAGTTCTTTGGTTTGGTTAAGGATTTTCATGAGCGTATGAAGGGTCCTGCCGCACAAAAGTATCGTACTATGGGTTCAACAGAAAACCTCACACATCTAAATAATATATCATGTGTTCCAACATGTAATTATAACCATTCACATTTTGAGTTAGCAGAAAACATTAGCAGCTCTGTAATTAACCAACGCTTTGTTGTAAAAATTATAGGCTGTAATTCTTGTGCTATGCGCTGTGAGCATGAAGTTCTAATTAAAGACGGTCCATATAAGGGCACTATGACACGTATTGAATACGATAGCCTATGGGCTCTTGGACCCAACTGCGGCGTAGATAAATTAAACTCTATAATTAAAGCTATTGAACGCTGCAATTACTACGGTATAGATATTCAAAGCGCCGGCGGCATTGTTAGCTTCCTAATGGACTGCTACGAAAAAGGGTTATTAACACAGGAAAAACTTGACGGTATAGACGCCACATTTGGCAACGCAAGCGCAATGCTCGCCATTATAGACAAAATCGGTAAACGCGACGGCAAAATAGGCGAAATGTTTGCAGACGGCGTTAAAGCAGCTGCAACAAAACTCGGCGGAGAAGCAGAAAAATTATCCCAACATATTAAAGGTTTAGAAGTTACTGGTTATGACCTAAGAGGTCTTAAAACCACCGCTCTAAGCTGCGCAGTCTCCTTCCGCGGCGCAGACCATAGTCGTAGCGGCGCATTTACCGTCGATATTAAAGGACAAGTTAACCGCCTGAAAGCCGAAGCCGGTAGAGGCAAAATGGTTAAGGATCTTGAGGATCAATTTAACTTACTTGACTCTCTAATTATATGCAAAAATGCTAAAGGCACCTTCTATAAAGAATTAGAAGAAATGGCAAAAATTTACAACACTACAACTGGCTTAAATATTACTGTGCAAGACTTAGAGCTAGCCGGCGAGCGCATTCAAGCCCTAGCAAAACTTGTCAATATACGCGAAGGTCTAACACGTAAAGACGATACCCTTCCATGGAAAGTTATGAATCAACCCATTAATGACGATGGACCCTCAAACGGGGCTGTTGTAACCAAGGATGAACTAAATCTAATGCTTGATGACTACTACAAAGCCCGAGGATACGACAAACAAGGCATTCCAACAAAAGATAAACTTCAAGAATTAGACTTAGACGAATATTTAGATATAATAGACAACAATAACACAAAAGGGGCATAACAACATGACAAAAATCCATGGCAGAAAATTCATATCTGCAGACCCTGAAAAATGCGTAGGATGCCAAATATGCGAATACGCCTGCTCCTTTGGCAAAGAAAGAGTTTTCAACCCAACTAAATCACGCATACGTGTAATACGCGAAAACCAAATAAACAACATAGCCGTCACCTGCAGACTCTGCGAAACACCCGCCTGCGTAGTAGCATGCCCAAGAAACGCCTTATCACAATCAATAAACGGCAACATTATCATCGAAAAAGAAAACTGCACAGGATGCGGCTGGTGCATAGCCGCCTGCGACTACGGCGCAATGATGCTACACCCAGAAACAAAAACAGTCTACAGCTGCGATCTCTGCAGATTCAGAACAGATGGACCACAATGCGTTAAATGGTGCCCAGAAGAAGCACTATCTGTTGTAACCAGTGACGTATTAGCCCAAAAAGCAAGACTTAGCGCCATCAAAAAACTATTCCAAATACCCAGCGAAACCCGAAACAACCAACAAAAAAAGCAACTGAATAGACCTTAGTTCATATTAAGTTTTTGGCTGCGAATCATAGGTTTTATTAGTCGCGGAACGATTAAAATGACTTTTAGGGAAAACACATGCTAAACTACAC
>WRGM01000020.1 GCA_009787175.1 Candidatus Bathycorpusculum fermentans
CTGCTGTACTGCTGGTGAGGTTACTAGTGCTAAAATCGAAGACTATATCAATCGAGCTTGAAAGCAATGGATACCTACCTCGTAAGAGGCAGGTAGTTCATTATTTTGGAAAATTCGTTGAAATGTGTCGTGCGATGCTATTTCGTTTTTTAGTTTCAAACCGAGTTGTTCTTTGAACCAGTTTTCTTTTACTTTGCAAAAGTCTGCTATGTCTTCTCAATGGTTAAAATCGCTTATTACTGCGCATATTGTCATAATTATTATTTCGTGCAGGTTGTGGTTGGTTTTCCATGGTTGGCGTGGGTCGTTTATTTCTTCAAAATGTTTCTTCATGGTATAATCGCCCAAGGGAGAAATTATGCCACATATTACTAAACAATTTTCATGCGTTTGCCGTGATATCGGTGAAGGCTCTTAATTTTTTTGGATATATTGAATTGTTAATACCACTGTTTCCAGTGTGTATTTAAATTTCATGATGAGATATGTGTGTATTTGAAGTGTTTTTGTGTGAAAAATTGGTGTATATCTTCAATAGTTAAAAAACGTGTCGTATGGTTGATAGTTTGTGTGTTATTGTTAGAGTTATCAGTTGTTTATGTTAGTGCGCCAGTGGAAGCAGCAGATGTAACGTCTGTTCTTGCAGATGGTATTGACTATAACATTTGGACTTTAAATATGCCAACGGGTGGTATACTTTCAAGTGGCGATTTGAAAAAACAACTTTATAATGCTTGGTGGTATCCGGGGACAGGCATGTTTGAAGGTTATGATATGTTCCAAACTCCGCAGAAGGGTGCGGGTGAGAAGGCATTTGGTAGTCAGTATACTCGTAGTGAATTATGTGAGATTTTGCCTAGTAGTGGTGATCGTAGTGGCACTTGGGGCAACGTTGCACATTGGGGTAGACTAGGTTATCATAAGATGGTAACAGAGGTAAAGGTAGCTGTTGTTAATGATAATCCTCGTGGTGCTAATGCTAATAGAGATTATGCTTGTATTGGGCAGGTTTGGGGGTTTTCAAATGACCAACCTGCGATGTTTGAGCTTTTTTATAAGAATGCAAAATCAGGTGCTTCTTCTTTTTCTATGCGTGAACCTACAATAAAGGGGTCTATTATTTCTGCTTCCGTACATGTTCCCATAGGTAAAGCATTTACTGTGACGTATGAATGTGTTGATGGCGTTTTAAGCGTTTGGGTTGAGAGTAAAGAAGCTAATGTTCAAAAAACAAAAATATATACGGGCTCATTAGCTAACCCTGATAGTAATTCTTATTATTTTAAAGTAGGGAATTATGATCAATCATCTGATTCAAAAGGTGATACAACACCTAACCCAAATGATGTGCATACATTAGTTGGTTTTAAATCTATTACTGTTGAGCATAATCCTATTAAAGGTCGTTTAACGTATGCAAATGGTGCTCCTGTTGCTAACCAAGTTATTAATTATGTATTAAATGGCGGTGGAGTATCTAATCTTAAAATGTCCACAGCAACAGATGCAGATGGTTATTATTATATTGCAAATGTTCCTAGCAGTGGCGGCGTGACAACGGCTAGTGTTTCTATTACAGTGCCGACAATTTCGGGCTATACATCAGACAAAACGGGTACCATAAATATAGCTGCTACAGCTACCTCAAGTATTAAGGGTGTGCGAAGTGGTAGTGCATATGACATTGTTTATACTTCCACTTCTCAGACTTATAAGGAATCTACGCCATCTGCCTCTATAGATTATGTTGCAGAAACTTTGAAGGGGTTAAATGGGGCATATACTATAAACGGTAAAGCCGTTACTATAACGGGGGCTTATCCTATAGATGCCTCATGGTTTGGTACGACAATATCTATTGTCAAAAAAGGTAACGGTATAACATCTGATAGTGCGGAGCAACGTTTAGCTATTAAAGCACGTCCATCTATACCGTCACTTAGTTCAACAGATTGTACAACTATTCAGAATAATAACGGTATCATATCAAAAGTGACAAATGCTATGGAATATAGCACAGATAATGGTGTAACTTGGAAAGCTATTACCGAGACAAGTGTACGAGGATTGACACCTGGAACGTATTACGTGCGCGTTAAAGCAACAAGTACCACATTTAAGAGCAATTCTGCTAGAGTAGTAATAAACGCTTACGCCTCTGCTGCTGTATCCTCTAATACACCTGCTGATAATATTCAATCCCCAACTGTATATGAAGTGCAATCTGGTGATAGTCTATGGCTTATTGGACAAAAATTTGGTGTAACCGTAGATGCAATACAAAACCTCAACGGACTTACAAGTAACATGATTTATCCCAAACAGCAGTTACAAATTCCATCAAATAACAAAGAAACTGAGCCAAATAGTAAAAAAGATGAGCCAACTACCGTTCAGCCAAACTACATTATTTACACTATAAAATCTGGTGATACCTTATGGATGATATCGCAAAAATATGGCGCGAAAGTTGACAACATTAAAGCATTAAATGGTCTTACAAGTAACCTGATTTATCCCGGGCAACAATTACAAATCCTGGCATAAATCGTAATTACACTTTTTTTGTTATTCATCTTTTCTAGCTTACGTAAAAGCAATATTTTGCATGTGGTGTAACTACACGTAGCTGCAATGGCATATTTTTTCCAGAGTGCACCTAAAAAGAGCTACTATTTTCTGGTGATTTCTGCAATAAACCTGTTTCTATTAGCACTGTTTAAATGTAGTTTTATTTATTTGGCCTTTTGACGTTTCGTGGGGGTGTTATGTTGCTGTCACCTCAAATGCGCCGCTTCTTTTTTCCACTAAAGTAGTGACTTTGCTTTTTTTAGGGCGCTCAATTGTTGGTGATTCTGTAGTATCAATTAACGCCACTTCACAGTCGGTATCGCTTTTCAGGTATGTATTTAGCTCTCAGCGAAAATTTCGTTAACATTTAACTTTTCATGCCATTTTTTGCGCAACAAACACAGCTACATATGCAAAT
>WRGM01000021.1 GCA_009787175.1 Candidatus Bathycorpusculum fermentans
CACCTTTACAACTTTTGACACCATATAAATACTAACCTGATTAAAAACAACCAACCACTCACACATTAAAATACTTTATGACATGACCTGAAATTCAAACGCAAAATTCAACAGAAGCTAATGTAGCAGCTAAAAAAAGAAGCATGGGGCGAAATCGAAATAACATTTACCCCACTAAAACGACAATAATCATTAACAGCTTTATTTTTTTCTATACACCATCCATATACAGTTCACAGGTCAGTAGATTGGTTAGATTCGTTTTTATGTTCGCACAACCTGAGGCTTTGTGAAACATTCAGCTAACCAATTTCCTGACTAAGTATAGGTTTAGTTGAGTTTGTTTTTTGGTTGTTTTTGGGTCGAGAGCTTTTTTAGGTAGAACCTTACTTATGATAAGTAATATGTGTGTAAACTCAAAACGTCCAAATATTGCCTTAATTATAAAAGTAGCTAAAAAGCAAGGTCTATAGATGAAATATATTATTTAATTTTGGGAAGTTAGAGATTAATTTACCGATTTTCTGTTTGCTCTTTTTCATGTTGATGATTCGCAAGAGAGAATCTGTAATGCTGCGTGTACCCCTTTTTAAAATGCTAATACAAAGAATTAAGTATAGCGCAATTGTATATATTTTGGTTATGTGTTATGATAACAACATTTGAATTAACAACTGCAAAATCAATTGTACATATTATTTTAAAAGGTTCAAGTAAAGCTGAAATTAGTTGGGGTGATGGAACAAGAGATATCTACAAGCCTTCAGAAAATCCTGTAAAATTTAATCACAGCTACGGTTTACACACGGTTGCATATAAAATTGTAATAACTGGTGAGGATATTTCATACCTGTTTTGTAATAATAATGAATTAACTGGTTTAGTAGGCAAAAGTGAATTAACCAAATTGGTAGGCAAAAGTGAATTAACCAAATTGGTAGACAAAAATGAATTAGTCCAATTGGTAGACAAAAGTGAATTAACACTTTCTTGTGGCGATAACAAGTTAACAGATTTAAGTGTAGCGGGTTTTTCTAATATTATTTCTTTAGATTGCAGGAATAATCAATTATCTGGTAAGGCTTTGGATAGTTTGTTTGACACACTTCCTAAGATTTCTGATAATTCAAAAATGTGGGGCGAACTATTTATTGAGGGTAATCTTGGTGTGGAAAGTTGTAATATCAATATTGCTACAGAGAAAGGATGGAAAATAGACTATAACCCCAATAAATTTATGTCTTTAGTTACCAGCGAAAATGATGTCCTTTTTGCTTTAGAAGGGATGGGTACTGTTTTAGTTGATTGGGGTGATGGAAAAAGCGAACCCTACAGGCTTCCAACAAAATGTTCTCACAGCTACACAAACTTCATACGTCCAATTGATGCATTACGTCCAATTAAGGAAGATCTGTTACACGATATTAGTGTAATTCGTATTAACAAAACGTTTAGTGTCACTCATGTAAATTGTGATTATAACCAATTAATCAGTCTGGAAATATATGAACAACAGCTTTATTCTATAGTATCCCTTTCTTGCAAAGGTAATCATTTAACAAATTTAAGTGTAGCTGGGCTCACTAACCTTACTGAGTTAGACTGCAGAAATAACCAATTATCTGCTAAAGCGTTAAACCTGTTATTTGATTCACTTCCCAAAGTTTTTTCTGGTAGATTGTTTATTGAGGGGAATTCTGGTGTGAAAAGTTGTAATATCAATATTGCTACAGAGAAAGGCTGGAAAGTAGACTACAACCCCACTAAAATGAGTCTAGTTACGGCGAAAAAAGGAGAGGTAACGCTTGTTTGCGGGGGAGCTGGTTCTGTTTTAGTTAACTGGGGTGATGGAACAAATGATAACTGCGATGATGTAACACCAGAACACCGGTTTATACATACGTATGACAGTTCAGATGAACACATAATTACCATAATAGGCGACACAATCACATCGTTAGATTGTAGCTATAATGAATTAAAGAGTTTGGATGTAAGTGAAAACAGTATCTTAGAAGAACTTTGGTGTGATAACAATCAGTTAAAAAATTTAGCAGTAAATAACATTAACCTAAAAACACTTGAGTGCAGTAAAAATGGCATATCAGAATTGGATACGAGCAGGCTTACAAAACTAACAACACTGAGGTGTAGCGTTAATTTGTTGTCCTTTATAGATGTAAGCAATAATTTGGCACTAGAAACTCTCTTATGTGATGATAACAAATTAACACATTTGGTTGTATGTGGATTTGCAAACTTGCACACTTTGTCTTGCAAAAATAATTCATTGACACTTTTATATTGCTATAATAATCAATTAACGCGTTTGGATTTTAGCGGGAACCATGAATTAGAAACACTCCATTGCGGAGGCAATAAACTACGTAGTCTAGATGTGAAAGACATTGAAAAACTACGATTTTTGAATTGTGGCAATAATGACTTGGCAAGTTTAATGTTGATGGAAGGAGCTGTTCCTCTGTTGCCTATGATAGAACAACTTTATTGTTACGGTAATAAGATAAAATATTTGTATGTAAAGGCCTGTGAAAAGCTGAAAATTGTGAATTGCGCAAACAACTCGTTGGAAATCCTGTATTGCCTCCATAACTATGTTGAAGGAATATCTGATCCGGTAGTAGTAAGTTTAGATGCAAGTAACAATACTTCTTTGAGAATGATCTTTTGCTGTTGTAACAGTCAGCTATCAAATTTGGATATAAGTGGCTGCATAAACTTGACGTATATACAAGCTCACGCGAACAACATATCAAAGTTAGATGTAAGCAAAATGGTAAAGCTAACCGCTCTAAGTTGCTACCATAACAACTTGGCAAATTTGGATGTAAGCAACAACACTGAGTTAGAACTACTCGGCTGTCACGATAATAAACAAATAACAGCAATAGACATAAGTAGACTTTAGTTCTTATTATTTTTGCATTCTTAAACTGAACATATGCACTACTAAATCATCAAATCAGATGTATAAAAACACAAAAATC
>WRGM01000022.1 GCA_009787175.1 Candidatus Bathycorpusculum fermentans
TTTAAGTAATAGGTGTTAGTTTTAGGTTTGGTTTTTGGTTATTTTTGTATTAGGGGCTTTTTATAGTGTTTTTGTAATAGGTCCATATTCCTTATGTTAAGTAATATGTGTGTAACTCTAAAAGAGGCAAATAGCGCGTTAATTGTAAAAATAACTAAAAAACAAGACTTACAGACGAACCATTACTTAATTTCGGGAAGTTAGAGTACAATTATAGAGAAAAAGTTGAACATATTGATTAGACCCAAGTTGACTTAACAAAAAACAACTTGGTTAGCAAGCAAAAAAAGTTAGGGCATTGTTTATGGCAGTTGGTAAACGTTTTGTGAGAAGCTATTAGCGATATCTTGAGTATTTTGATTGCCTACGAGTAGGTATTCGCCAGTTTTTAGCTCTATTATAAGGCATGTAGAGTTAGTTGTTGCTACATGAGCTATAGCACCATTTCCTAGGGTGTATATACCTACATTTGTGTCGCCAAAATTGGATCCGTGCTGTTTATGTAATTTAAAGTCATCTGGCCTACTTGTCCAACAAAAGCTGTAGCTATTTGCTCATATGTGACGTTCTTGTTACGGCTGTTACTTGCAATATCCAGACTAGAATAGGAAAAATGTGTAGATTCTACGTTTATATAGCCATCGCCAATGGTCACAATTGAAGTTTGGTCACTATGGCTTATACCGTAAAACATACCGCCGAGAAATATCAATAATGCTCCAAAAATTATCAAGTAATATTTAGTGCTAACTCCCCTTCCCAAATTGAGTCCATATTGTCGAATACTGGGCAGTCTATTGCGTAGCAATAAATTTGTTACTATTAGAGCAGCACCAATTACTACCAGAGGTATTACAAGTGCAGTTATGAACTCAGGTATAGAGGTTTGTATAGTGAATTGTTCAAGTGCTATTGTATTACACCATAGTTTTTTTGTTGTTTGTTAGAGTTCTTCTTCTGGTAGTCCCATTCTGTGTAGGTAGTCTTTTGCGTATCGTGGGTTGTATGCTAATTCTTTGCTTCTGAGTAATCGTCTGTCCATTCGGTCTAGTGCGGTTTTAAATGTTGCTTCTACTCCCCAGCTTTCGCCTGAGCTTACAAAGGTGCCTTTTGCGGTTCTGAATTGTAGTCTGCAGTGTACGAAGGGGGTTTCGCGTGTGTTAGATGTTCCATGAGTTTTTATGTATACAAATAAAGTTCCTGCTTGGAAGGCTTCTTGGTATTTGCGTGTGAAGGCGTCGAATTCGTTTATCATAAAGTCTTCTTGGTCTTTTGTTATTCTGGTAGCTTTTACTCCGAATTGTATAGTTAGTTGTGGTGTTATTGTTTCTGATTGTGAAATGGGTTCTAGGAAGTCTAGTTTGGTAATTATGCCGACTAGTCTATCGTGTAGGGTTGCGGCGAGGCAGGATATGTTGTATTTTTGCATTTTTTGTTCTGCTTCTCTTAGGTTTGCGTTTGCGTCAACGGCTATGATGGGGCTGTTCATTATGCTTTTTGCGGGTATGTTGAATGTTTCGATTTTTTCGCCCATTCTGTCTCCTGTGGTTTGGCGTTCATTTGGTTGAAAGATCCTTTCTAAAATGTCGCGTATGCTTATTATGCCTACGACTTGGCCGTTGTCCATGACGGGGACATGAGAGAAGCCTTGTTCTCTAAATAGGTTCATTACGGCACCGACGGATCTGTTAGTGTCAATAGTGTAGGGTGCGCGTGTCATAACACTGCTAACTTTGCCTTTTCCCCATTCTTGGTTTACGGCGGCGCTGATAACGTCTTCGTCTGTTACAAAGCCTAAGAGTTGTTCATTTTCAAATACAGGTAATTGTCTTATTCCACTCTCAATCATTAGTTTTGCAATTTTGGAAATTACGTAATCGGGTGAAATTTTAGGTGCAGATTTCATTAAACTTTTCACTTTAGTTACTGCAGGGTCAAGTTTTGATCTTAAAATCCATCTGCGTGTTATTACTCCAACATAATTACCCTTAGCGTCTACAACGGCTAACGCTTGGGGTTTTTCAGTTTTGAAAAATTCAAGGCATTTTGATAAAGGGTCATTTTCATTAACTGCGTTGACACCTTTGGAGTATATGTCTCTTGCAAAACTTTGCGCTATCATAAAAGTCCTCATGTCAAATATAGAAAAGTAGAATTTAAAGATTTCAAAACAGCCATACGTCAAGACAAGAAATATGTTATCATCTGTTAAAAAGAGTTAAAAACTTATTTTAACATCATCTTTAACTATCGATAGTATAAAGTGACAAAATGAGCAACTATAAATTAGCAAACCCAGCACCCTTAGGCTTACTAGCATTTGGCCTAACAACAGTTCTTCTAAATTTACATAACAGCGGCATGTACCCCTTAAATAGCATGATACTTGCAATGGGCATAGCATACGGCGGCTTAGCACAAATAATCGCGGGCATCATGGAATACCGAAGAGGTAACACATTTGGCACCGTAGCATTCACATCCTACGGCCTCTTCTGGTGGTCACTTATATTACTAATACTCATACCAAACATGTCCACCTTTGGCGTAGTAACACCTACAGACAACATTGCAATGGCAGCATACTTTCTAATGTGGGGCATCTTCACATGCGGAATGACCCTTGGAACACTAAAAACAAATAGAAACCTACAATTCGTATTCATAAGCCTAACAATACTATTTTTCATGCTAGCAATAGGCGAAATATATGACAGCTCAAAATGGTTTAACATAATAACAGGCATAGAAGGAATAATCTGCGGCTTAAGCGCAGTATACCTCGGATTAGCAGAAGTCATAAACGAAGCAAACAAAAAAACCATATTACCAATATGCCCCATACAAGAAGAAAAAACAGCACAATAACAAACACAAACATAAACACAAAAAGAACAAACCCCAAAACCCATAAACTGGACAAACTATGACCTAGCCCAGACAAGCAAAATAAACGACATGCCACTGCTTATACGCGACATTGTAAATCAAGCTGCCATAAATCGTGA
>WRGM01000023.1 GCA_009787175.1 Candidatus Bathycorpusculum fermentans
CGCCCCTACGGGGCAACGGTAACGGTTCAAAAAAGAATGTTAAAAACTCAACCAGCTTTTTTAATAAAAAAAGACTTCTTTAAAGCTTCGGACAAGATACACATATTTACTTAAGTGTGCAATAAGCTATTTCTGGAATCTTGTGTGTAATCCATTTTGAAACACTCTCCAAAAATGGAAATATAAGTGAAATAGAAGATGTTATATTTCTAGTATAGACTATTCAAGAGCAAATGAAAGGATCAATTAGCTAATCGAATAGTTTCCATATGCTTTTACGTTTTTCTTCATAGGGTTTTTTCTTTGGTGGGTGTTTTTTTATTTTTTCGCAGTGAAGGCAGTTTCTTGTGTTGATTTTGTAGGTGCAGACAAGTTCTGAGTTATATGTGCATTCGTGTCTTATGTTTTCTGTTTTTTTATCTTTTGTGTATAATAGTTTGTAATGTTCTTTTTCCAGTTGAATTGTTTCTTCTGGTGTTAGATCTGTTCGTTCTAATTCTTTTTCTAAATGTATTATTTCATGGTATCTTTTCAGTTTGTTTATTTGTTCTTCTGTTGTTCCTTCATGAATTTTAACGATTATGTAAGCGATTATTGCGGTAATTGCCGCGTTTATCATAAATGATGAAAATGGGTCTAACATCTGATCCACTTTGAATTTTATTGACAAAACAAATGGGTGATCGCCTATTTTATGGTAGTGGTGTGCTCCAGTAGATTATTTGTTGGTATATGTGCTGATAGTTAAATTGGGGGTCTTCATAGATTATGTCGTATTGGAGGTTGTAGTGTTTTTCCATCCATTGCACGTTTTTTAGGATTTGTGGTGCTTTGTCATCTGCTGGCCATATGCCCCACATGTTATCCTCTGGATGTCGCATGCCCCAGCCGTAATTGGATGGTAAAACTAGGGCAGTGTTAACTTTTGCTGTTCCATAAGCCGATCTTGGATATGACTGCGTATATTGCCAAAACTGTTCTATAGCCGTGAAATGGTCGTCTGAGAGTATGCCGTATGGATTATCTTCGGGGTATGTTGGGTAATTGAAAATTATAGTATATTTTGCGCCTGCACGGTAAGAGTCTACCATGTCTGTGTAAATTTTTTCGATACTTCCCAGATAAGGTGGAGTGTATGTTTCCCAAGTTATTATAGTGCCCCAATCTTTACCCTGCACCGTGGCGGCACCTCGACATAGGGCTATTTGGTGGTTTGAAGGTATATTCCAACCTAACTCGGCAAAGACAACATCATACCCTGCGAGGTAATCCCACCAGTATAATAAAAAATCAGCTGTAAACAAACGTATACCCTTATCTTTAGCATCAATCATACTAGTCGCAACACCAGATGGCCCAAAATTTACGCCATCTATAAATCGTTTAGCAGCATCATCATAATCAGCCGCATAAGTAAAAAGCTCATTATTCTCAACCTGCTTCCCACCATACTCATCATTTAAATACACACCTAAAAACTTATCACCCCAACGCTGACTCGCCTCATCCAACCATTGCTGATGCCAAGGATAAACAGTTCTAGAGATAAACGCAAAAAACACAATAAAATACAAACCAGAATCAGCCGCATAATCACACACCATATCAAGCGCTGTCTTATTAGAAGCTATACCCCAGGCATTTATAACAAACAAGTTAGTATAACCCTTAACCCTATCAATTAACGGAAAAGCCTCCTCAGCACTCTCACCATCAAAAGAAACACCAAAATAAAACTCATCAGGCCCAACCAAAGCAGGACGCATACACAAAAAAAACACAGGCAAAAAAGTAACAAAAACCAACAAAAAAACCAAAAACAAACCCCAAAGTCTCATAACACATCAATAATCTAAAAAACAAACAATAATAAAAGCTTATTCACAACAGCTAATGAAACAAAAACGAACTAATTTTGACATTAGAAGATAAAAATGGCGGGTTCGATGGGATTTGAACCCATGATCTCCGGCTTCGAAGGCCGACACCTTAATCCGTGCTAGGCTACGAACCCTTTCCCATACGTTTGAACTAGGCTCCAGTTATGTTCACATTGCCTAATATGGGCTTTTCTATTAAATCCGCTATACCATTCATTTGATGATTTAGTAATATTCTTTTCTATACGTAAGTGTGTCTACTGATTGTGCTGTTATAATTATATTCTGGAGACCCCTGCTCAGTATCTGCCCATTTTTCACTATAGTCAGTATAGTGCTCTGAGATGTCTGGTTCCCTTTCGTTATAGTGTCATATATTCGTGCAGATACCGAAGCACATTACATATTTGTTAGTTTTTGCCTAACAGCTTTGCAACTGTGTCATCATACCTTTGAAATATCGTTTAAGAACTGCTCATTAAGTCTATTGCTGAGAAATAAAGAATTAACAGCAAACAAAGTTAAAAGCGAAACTTTGAAAAGTTCTAAACTATAACACTCTTATGGTAAATTATCGTGTAATAATAGAGCAAGACAAAGACGGCATTTTAGTTGCTAGAGTCCCAGATTTACCCGGATGCGCTACTGAAGGAAAAAATAGAGAAGAATTGATGACAAATGTAAAAGAAGCCATAGAGGCTTATCTTGAAGCTCTAAAGAAAGAGGACGCACCGTACCCATAGAAATGGCGCAGATTAAGGGCTAAATTGCACTCTGTCAATTATGATAAAGTAGTCGAGGTTCTTGTCAGCATAGGTTATGCTGTTAGCCATCAAAAGACAGCCACATCGTCTCACATTTTATTAACACCCAGAAATACAGGTTAACATTTGGTAGCAGAAAAACGAGTCATAGTAGTTGCTTTAGCACATAAACCCATTGAAAAAGGAAGGCTACACACAATTATAAGAGAAGTCGACCTCACCCATAGAAGAATTCAACAGACTCATTGAAAAAACTAGATGAAATAGAAAACTAACAAACCAAACTCACACCATAACTTTGTATACAAGTTAGGGATATATTGGAAAAAAGCGTTATTTGCGAGAGTTTTCACCGATAGGGAGATAAAGGTGATTGTGATAACCTTGTAACTAAGGTTACAGTTATGGTGATATGCAAAAAGTGTTTG
>WRGM01000024.1 GCA_009787175.1 Candidatus Bathycorpusculum fermentans
CCTATCGTTACGCATATGGCACGCTGTCACCACCACAAACTTGTTCCAACAACTACAAAACACCGCAACAAGTATATTTAGGTAACCACCTCCTATTTTTTTGTTCTTATACAAGTGTTAATGAAATGTTATCTGTTAAGGGAGATACTTAATAATTTAGAGTATATACTATAGTGGAGGATGTTTATTATGTCTCAAATGCCCTCTGGTGGAGATCTTGTCGTTGAGATGCTTAAAGCGATGCCGTTGTATTGTCAAATTAGTGAACGAGTTCGACAGGTGCTGGCTAAGCAAGGTATTTTTTTAAGTTCAAAGAAACGATTAGAAATACTTAGTGTACATGATTTAGGCGAGTTAGGAGGCGTATCTTGTGCCATAAAGTCTTCAAATAGCAAGAATGTGCATATAATGTCTATTACAAATTTCCAGTTTCCTGACAAAGGGGAAATTTATGATAAAATAACCCAGTATAGAGAAGCACGCATACAGTGGTTAAGAGAAGAGGATATGAAAAACCTCTCATTAGGTATTGAACGAGCTAACTCACCGTTTAGGCTGTCAAAAGATACTTCTGATGCTTTATCCACGGTTCCAAGAAACGAGCCCTGTCCTTGTGGAAGTGGGTTAAAATATAAGAAATGTTGTGGAAGGAAACTGTAAGAAACCTTGTGGAGAAGGGCGCGTTTTATACGTGTTTTATTATATAATTGTCTTGTCTACTTGGCGTGAGCTTGTAACTAGAACAATTTTGAATTGGTTTGTAACTGTTGAAACTGTATCTTCATATAGCGTTTTAATGTATGTCACTACTTTACCTCTTCGGCTAATATCTGATTACACTCATATAATAGTCGAAAATATAGGTTTTGTCCACTTCTATCGCTGGCAAATATCTAAACTATAATAATTCAATAAACATTAACAAATAAAAAAGTGGAAAAAGGATGATATTTGCAAATCTCAGTTATATGGTGTTTTATTTATCTTCTGTAACTGAGCCCCATAGAGCAGCCTGGCCTTCCTCACCGGTGCGCACTTTAATGACGTTTTCTACATCATAGATAAAAATTTTGCCATCACCAATATTGCCAGTGTATAGTACCCGCTTTGCGGTCTTAATTAACCTGTCAAGAAGTTCCCTGCGTATAACTATATCAACTTGTATCTTTGGTAGCAAATGAGATTCTACAGGTACACCACGATATATCTGATTACCACGCTGAATACCATAACCTAATACGTTAGTAACAGTAATGCCCGTTATACCTATCTGATCAAGCGCCTCCTTTAGCGTCTCAAGCCTACTCTGCCTAGTTATAATTGTAACCTTAGCCATTCTACTATTATCCACAGACGACACAGTAGCTACTGTCACTGGTACTGTTGCTTCCGATTCTATTACTGCTGTTGTGCCTACTGGTTTTTCTTTACCTTTGCTGCTAAGCATTTGTAAATCAGAATTAGCTACTGGAAGGAAATCAGCATAACTACTAGCTAAACCGTGCGCCGTAACATCTAACCCTATTATCTCATCATCAACATTTGCCCGCAAACCATGTGTCTTCTTAATAATGAAAAAGACTACACTTATCGTAACCACAGTCCACGCCGCTATAGCTAACGCACCCACAGCCTGAATACCTAATTGACCAAAACCGCCACCATAAAACAGCCCTACAGTATCCGAAATAACATCCGCACCTACAGATAAAGGTCTGGCAAATAAACCAACAGCAAGTATACCCCAAAGACCATTAACACCATGCACAGCCACCGCACCAACAGGATCATCAACATGCAACTTGAGATCTATGAACTCAACTGCTATAACCACTAAAACACCCGCAACCGCACCTATAACAAATGACCCTATAGCATCTACACTCGAACACCCAGCCGTAATAGCCACCAAACCCGCCAACGCACCATTAAGCGACATAGATACATCAGGCTTACCATTCTTAAACCAAGTAAACAACATAGTCACCATCGTACCCGCAGCCGCCGCAATAGTAGTAGTTAAAAATATAGCACCCAACTGCGGCAAATTCTCAGCAGCAGCACCATTAAAACCATACCAGCCAAACCAGAGAATAAAACAGCCAAGCGCACCCAAAGTCAATGAATGCCCAGGAATAGCACGCACAATTTTCTTACCCGTCTCCTTATCAACAGTATACTTACCCAAACGCGGACCTAACATAAAAGCACCTATGAACGCAGAAATTCCACCAACCAAATGAATAACAGATGACCCAGCAAAATCAATAAAACCCATCTGCGCTAACCAACCATTAGCATTCCATACCCAACCCGCTTCAATCGGATAAATAACCGCACTCATAACTATACTAAAAATACAATAAGCACTAAACTTTGTACGCTCCGCCATAGCACCTGATACAATTGTAGCTGCCGTAGCACAAAACAGTAGATTAATGACAAACCATGAAAAATTAATACTGCTAAAATTAGTAAAAATACCAAGATTTGGCACACCTACAACACCAAATAGATAATCCTCAGCACACATAAGGCTAAAACCTATCAGCGTAAAACTAATAGTACCCAAACACAGATCCGTTAACGTCTTCATTATAATATTTGCAGCATTCTTTGCGCGAGTAAACCCGGCCTCAATCATTGCAAAGCCAGCATGCATAAAGAACACTAACGCAGCACCAATAAGAAGCCAAATACCAAAATCCATACACATACCCCCTACAAAAATGCTAAAAGTGCACTCCGTATTACAGTAGATTTTACGAACTTTCGAGAAACTAGGCAGCTAAAGACACTATACCAAATAGCTGACAAAAACCTCACCTTGTACTTATAAGCACGCTGTACAAAATCCATTTGACTACATATCTCCTATTACCTTTTATCTTCTTTTTACTTGTTTCAGGGAGGCTCTTGTCAAGATAGGTCTATATAACTATGACTCTTTAAAATTCACTATGTCATGTTATAATATTTCTTCTAAAAAGCATACCATTTTTAGACCATATTTCTAATATCTACACATACCTGCTCGTTTAACTTTCAGAACCTGTCCTCAATAAATTTTTAACTGTCGGCGTGTATAATGTGTTGTGGTTAACTGTTTGAGATATGATAGTGATTTGACTGATAA
>WRGM01000025.1 GCA_009787175.1 Candidatus Bathycorpusculum fermentans
GGCGCAAACGCTTTGGGCTACGATTCAATCTTATTGCAGGCATCTGTAACTACGAACAAGAGACATAGTTATGCAAGAAGTCTAATGTACTTATTACAGGTCAATTCAAGCATTTTCTAGTTATTCACAGAATATAAGGTAGCGTTTAAAATATGAAACTGGAAAAAGTTATAGAATTGTGATGTTTTCGTTTTCTATGAGGATTTTGTTTCCGGTTTTGATTTTTGTTATGTCTATTTTGTCTACGAATGGGATTTCGCTTATGATGGCTCCGACGGCGACTATTGTTTCTGTTTCTTTGTTTATTAGTCCTATGGGGGCTGTGTTATTTTTTTTCATGCGGTATAGTGTGTAGCTGCCGACGGTGCTGCCTTTTCCTTGGGGGAATATGAGGATTTTGTTTTTGATGCTTATGCCTTCTAGTTCGTGTCCTTTTTCGAGCACTATGCCTGTGTTAGGGTCTACGCCGCCGTAGAAGCTTATAGGCATACTTGTGACGAGGGCTTCGCCTTCGGTTTTTCCTTTGTATATTATTCTTCCTTTTAATTGTTCCATTTTCCGCTCACCGCTGCTTCAATGCATTTTTTCATGCTGCCCATTTTGGTTTTCATAAGGTTTTGTCTTGAATAGAAGCATCCCTTAGCTGAGGTTGTAGCTAAAGCGTTGAATCTGCCTTTTAGTGGGGCGACGGCCATGCAGGTGTCGCATGCGAATTTGCCTCCTGCGTTTTCAATAGTTGTGGTGTAGCCGCGTTTGTCTGCGAGCTGTTTTACTGTCCGGGATGTTGCCACCCATAATTCTACGCCTTGTTTGACTTTTTTGTTTTGTATTAGGTCGGCTATTTCTTGGATTTCTTTAATTGAACAGTGTGGGCATCCAACGCATATGAAGTCTATATCATCTATGTTATCGTTGATGTTGTCGTAGGCGTTTTTTATGTCGCAGTCTTCTATGGTTATTGTTTCTTTGGGTATTGTTTGTTGCTCTGCGTCTGGTGTTATGTTTTTTATGTAAAATAGGGGTTTAGTGCCATAGGTGACTGTTGAGGCACAAAAATTTTTAAGCTCATCTAGCTGAGCGGTTTTTATGCCCGTTATGTAGGGGATTTTGTTTTCAGCTTTTTTGCCTAACGCGTAGCCTAGTGCGCCCCAGTCAGATAGTTGACCTAGTTTTGTTTCAATTTTTACATGTATGTCGGGGGCGCGGTTTTCGTTTAGGTGTAGTCCATAGCAGGGTGTTTTTCCTACGAATGCAGCTGCTAATGCGGACGGGCCGCCTTCTCTGTTTGTGCGTGCGCCTAAGACCGCGTTGGCAAATGTTACGGCGCTGCTCTCTGACCAGGCTACGTGTTCGCCGTATAGGGGGAGGTTGCCTATTAAGTAGGGTGTGCATGTGCAGCTGACTAGGATGCCCATGCGTTGGAAGGCGTCTATTACGAGGTTTTGTTTTTTTGCAAATTCCTCAGAAATACCCAGCTGCCTCCAGTTTTCGAGATCCATGCCTGCAGGGTTTAGGGTGGTTAAAACTTTGGTTTTGCCATCTTTGGCTAAGGAAGCTAAAAATTCTAGGCCTGCGTCACCTAAATTGTGGTAAGAGACGCCGGCGACTTGGACGCTGCTAACGTCTATTAGGTTTTTTGCTTCAAAAATTTCGCCAAGTACCACTAGAATTTCCATGCTTTTACGTACAGCATAGCCTTCCTCACCGTTTAACATTGCCTGTTCTTGTGTAGTTAACTCCATGTTACATCACATACTTTTTTAAGTCAACTTTTAGATATTCTTCTTTTTTAAAACCCTTCCCCGTAGTTAAAAGGGGTGTTGTAGCGTCAATGCCTGCTTTTGCTGTTGTAGCCTTTTTACCCTCAGATAAATCTCCAGAGGGATCAAGACTTGAACCAGACTGATTAGATAGTACAATCAAGTTTTTATCAGCTTGAAAACGAGTTGAAATTGCCCATTCAACATCATGAGGATCATAAATGTTAATATCCTCATCAACAACAACTATATGCTTTAATGATTTATGTCCCTCAAAAGCAGCAAAAATAGCTTTTCTACCATCATCCGCATTTGTTTTATGAATTTGCACCACTGCATGCAGCCAACTGCAGCCACCAGGGGTTATGTAGACGTCTTTGCATTGGCATACCTTGTTTACTTCATTGTAAATTGTCGGTTCTTTAGGCATGCCCATTAAAAATTTATGCTCATTTTTACCCGCTAAAATAGTTTGATAAATAGGGTTTTTACGGTGAGTTAGGCAGTTAATTCCAATTACCGGTTGTTGACGTATGCGATCAACTACGCCTGTTAGATCAAGAAAAGGCCCCTCAGACGCTTTTTCATTGGTAATTTTGCCTTCAAAAACAATTTCTGAGTCTGCGGGAACGTTAATGTCAACAGTTTTACATTTAACAACATCTGTCCTTTCAAGAGCATTAGCCATACCTAACTCGTCAACACCATGTGGAAGAGAAGTAGCCGCTGCGAGAAGCACCGCTGTAGAGTTACCCACACATATGGCTATGTCAAGCTCACCGCCGGTTTTCTTCAATATACTATCCGTTCCACGGTTCTCAACAATACGAGCAATGAAATGATTCCTATTCTTAAACATAAGACGATGAAAACACATATTTTGCTTACCCGTCTGCGGATCTTTCACAATAGAAACCGCGGACGTTATGTATTTTCCGCCATCCTTATCAGTATAACGCATAATAGGCAACTTGGCTAAATCAACATCCTCGCCGGTATAGACAACCTCTTGACAAGCCGCATCTTTTACCAAACTTGGTGCAACAGGCCCCTCAATAGCCGAGGAAAGCCTTGGCAACAACTGCTCCCTAGTTATACCAAGAGCACGACAAATAAGCTCTTTAGAAGAAACAAGACCCGCAACAACAGGAACAGCAGATTCTGTAACATTATCAAAATAGACAGGCCGCTCACCTAACGCGTCAATTACACCTGCCAACTCATACTCCGTAGACACCTGCTCCGCAATTCTAGTTAACTCCCCACTTTTCTGAAGCAACTCAAGGAAATCCCTTAAACCCAAATTTTTCACCTAATAAAAATAAAATAGTCAACAATCCACGTTTATAGCTTTTGGAAAACACACAAACAACTCACCCTTAAACCTGAATTCTCGCCAAAATTATAGTATACAAGGCTGAAATTTATGCGTTGTTTTTTGTTGCATGTTATTTGTTATGTTTCATTGCGAT
>WRGM01000026.1 GCA_009787175.1 Candidatus Bathycorpusculum fermentans
ACTATCTTGCCTTCTGAGCCTACTAAAAAACAAAAAACTATACTCGAAGCAATCACTAATACGGTAGGTAAATTTTAGGGAATTACGGTTTATGCACTGCTCTTGAGTAGAATGACATATATAATTACTTTTTCAATTTTGTCTAGTTGGATTTGAAAATATGAAGATGCCGCAGACCAAGTTTACGTGGAAAACAGTTGTTCTTCCTATTATTGGCATTGCCGTTTTTCTCCTCTACATATACATTTTCCATGTTGACATAGTCGCAATTGTAGACACTTTAAAAACCATCAATCCTCTACCCTATGTTGTCGCTATTGTCTTTAGCCTTCTTGAAATCCTCTTCTTTGCCCTCTCCTGGCGAGTGCTTGCAAATTTTTTACGCATTAAATTATCTATTATACGCTCATATCTGCTTGTTTGGTATGGCATATTTGTAGACACACTTATTCCCGCTGAAGCAGTTAGTGGCGAGTTAGTACGGGCCTATTTTATAACAAAAGAACAAGGCAGCAGTAAATGTGGACCTGCCTTAGCTTCTCTTGTTACTCAACGCTTTTTAGGCATGGGCGTAAATATTGCCGTTCTCTTAATAGGCATAGCCCTCCTCTTTACAAGCAGTCAAATGCCCATTACAGGTCTAGTTCTTACCTCTATCTTACTAATTACAATTGGAATCTCTGTAACACTGATAGTATTAATCATTTTAGCATTTAAAGAGAAATGGACAACAAAACTACTCAACTGGACAATAAACGCCGCTAAATTCATAAGCAGAGGTCGCTGGAGCCTTAACCATTTTAGTCAGAGTGTGCATAAAATACTTCAAAGCTTTCATGAGTCAATGAAAGAATTTAAAAATAAACCTAAACCTGTATTGTTGTCACTTTTCTATCTAGTGATAACTTGGATTTTTGGCCTCAGCGCGCAATATCTAGTCTTCATGGCTCTAGGTGTCTCAGTTTCATGGAGTATGATTACTATAACTGCTGCTATAGTTTTAGCTGTAAAAGCTATCCCCCTTGGCATCCCCTTTGAAGTAGGTCTCCCTGAAGCAACTATGACAACACTATACATAGCCTTCAACATCGATCCAGCTATAGCTGCTACAGCAACAATACTATCAAGACTCTTCACACTCTGGTTACGATTCTTCATAGGCTTTACCGCGCAACAATGGCTAACCTTAAAACCAATTATGTCCCACTCTTCAGATAAGTCGGAAATATAGTTGAAAACTAGTGCTATATTTTCAGGGTTCTAAAATTTTGCTAGTGTCATATTTTACATGCAAGATTTCCTGTTCCACTGCGGATTTTTTGTGCTAATGGTCATGCTAAGCTTGTATAGCTATTTGCTTACTTGACCCTCATAATACTTCATTCTCCAGATATGAGAACTTAGCCACTGTAGTATGTAGACCTTTAAAGAAGTGTTATTTCTTTTCTTCTATTAATCCAGCTAAAATGAGTAATTTCCTTACCTCTTCCCGATTAGCTTTTTCTTTCTCTTCTTTAGTAAGCTCCACAACTATCCCTCTTTAATGTTGTATTCTCAAATATGCTTTAAAACAATTATTTCTCTTGCAGTATTATTACTGTTTATGTTGCGTTATTCTGTAGCTTTTGTATATCTTCAATTTTTGATAAATGTTAATTAGTTTACGTTTAACTATATCCATTTCACGTAGTGCTGATTAAAATACGATGAGTCTTTTCTCTAAATGCTATAATGTTTGGATTAACGGATTGAATGGTTATGTAAATATGACTAAATTAGCAAAAATTAGCTCGCTTTTTGCATGTTGGTATACAATGAGTAAGTTAAACCGTTAATAAAAAATTATAATCTTGTTGTTGATGCTTGTTTGATGAAAAGCATTATTAGTCTAGTGCTGTTTTCTTTTGTTTAGGATGGACATGTTTGTTAGTTGCGGGTATTGATGAGGCTGGGCGGGGTTGTGTTATTGGTCCTCTTGTTGTTGCAGGTGTTATGATGCCTGCTGAACAACTCGCTAGTCTTGCTGTTCTTGGTGTTAAGGATTCTAAGCTTTTAACTCCTAAAAGGCGTGAATTGTTTTTTAAAGAAATAATTGGAATGGTGCAGGCTTTTAAGGTTATCAAAGTTTCTCCTGTTGATATTGATAAGGCTGTTGATTGTCAAGTGCCTCTGCATAAGCTTAATCGTCTAGAGGCTAAAACTATGGCGAAAATTATAGAGGCTCTTTCTCCAGACAAGGTTTATGTTGATGCTGCAGACGTCATAGAGGAGCGTTTTGCGGTTCATATAGGTGAGTGTTTCTCTTCTGTTAAGCCACTTATTATTTCGCGGCATAAAGCTGATAAGCTTTATCCCATAGTTTCTGCTGCGTCTATACTTGCTAAAGTAGAACGTGATAGAGAAATTGAGCTTTTAAAAAAAGAGTTAGGTGACTTTGGCAGTGGTTATTTGCATGATAAAAAAACTAGAAATTTTCTTGTTGACTGGCTAAAAGCTAATGGGGATTATCCGTTTTGTGTGCGAAAATCTTGGAAGCCTGTTAAAAAAGCGTTAAGCGAACGCGGTACTGTGCAACAGAAACTGTTTTAAACACGCTTTGCCTAGTTGTAATATAGAAAAGAAATGACAACATTTACCTTAATAATTTATGATGCGCCCATAGCAAATGAGCGGGCATTAACCGCTCTAAGATTTGCCTGGACAGCAGATCTTGAGGGTCATAAAGTTCAAATTTGGTTATTTGAAAACGGCGTGTACTTGGCAAAGAAAAACCAAAAACCCTCTCAGGGTTTAACTAATTATGGTCAAATGCTTGAAGACCTTATTAAAAGCGGTGTTGACGTAAAAGCCTGTGTAGTCTGCGCAGAAGCACGCGGCGTTGCACCAGGCGAGCTAATTGACGGTGTTAAAATTGCCACAATACATGAGTTAATAGAGTGGACCGCTAATAGCGATAAAACTATAACCTTCTAAGGATGCCTCATTTTTGAGTATTGAAACATTAGATGTCAAAGGCAAAATGTGCCCAATACCTGTAGCGTTAACTAAACGCAAACTAGCCGAAATGCAAACAGGACAAAAATTAGAAATCATAGGTGAAGGCGAACTAGAATTCAACAATATACAACGCTGGCTAAAAAACAATGGATACACAATAATTGAAACATCAAAAAACAACAAAAACGAATTCAAAATAGCCACAACAAAATACTAACAATTTTCTAACACACCTATAGCTCTTCTCTCTTAAGAAAACTCGTGTACTAAAGGGAGCTATAGCGGATTAACTTAAGAATTTGAATGTTCAAGGTAGTTGTATACAGCTCCTTGTAGGGTGTCAAATTTTGGTGTTGTATCAGGTA
>WRGM01000027.1 GCA_009787175.1 Candidatus Bathycorpusculum fermentans
ACGCCTACCAACTCTACCACAGTATCGGCCCTATGTAAACAATGTGCACACCAAAAAAGCAAAAAACACTACACGACTGAACAGTTACGTTTTTTTATTGTTAACGAATTTTTTATGAAAAAACATGGTCAAAAAGGTTTTTTCATCGCACTTCAATGAAACTCGGTTTTATGAGATTTATATAATTGGAGTTATCCTTATTTATGAAGGGCAGCGGCAGTCAAAATTATTATCAAAAATTTTATGTTGCTTGTACACAACCATTTAATTGGTGCTGGCTGTTAATCAGTTAACCTTATGGTCTAATTGTGTTCATTTTTGTATTGATCAAGGAAATAGGGAATGAAACTTTTCGGTCTTTGTTCAACAAATGTGATGTGAGTTCTGCTGTAATATAGAGTTGTGAATACTGAGTTTTTCAAAAGAGTTCTTAGATTAGTGATAATAAATCTCTAAGGTGGTCTAGTATGTGTTTAATATCTTGTTTGATGTGCTGTTGTGGTCTGATTTTAGTCGGTAATTATTAATACTGCTTTAGCTAAATTTATGTTTGTTTAAGGTTTGAAAGAGATTGACGTCAGGTTTAGGAACTAAAATAGTGCTTACGGCTTCAGCTACAGAGATGAGTGATTTTTCTAATAGTCCTTTTATGGCGTTTGTTGGCGGTTTTGGAAAGGGTCCTATTCCTCTATTTTACGTGCGCAAATCGCTTTATCCGCATAAGCAGTCTAAACCTGATGGACAGGCTAGTTATGCTCCTTATGGTTTGCGTAAATTGGAGTCTATTTTGCTTGAAGGCGGTTTTGATCAGGATGATATAGCTGTTGTTTATCCTGAACACTTAGGCTTGTTTATTGGGCCTAGCACTAAGGTTGTCGGTATTTCCTCTATGGATCCTACAGGCATGGGGTATGTTAGTAAAACTTATAGTTCTATAGTAGGTGGCGGTGAGCCTATGAACCGTATAGAGTTCCGCAAACTCGTTATGCATCCTGCTATTAGAAAATATGGGCCCAAAGTTATCGTAGGTGGTTATGGCTCTTGGCAGCTTGAACGGCAGCAGGTCTCTGAAAGCTATGGTGTAGACTGTGTCTTAATGGGCGGCAGGCCTGGTCCTATTGTTGAGCTTTTCCAGAAGGCTGTTAGTGGTGAGCCTATTCCGCGGGTTGCAAAGGCTGATGAGTCTTTGGATAATTGGAATTATGTTAAAGAGATGCCTCTAATACGAAATGTAGCTATTCATGGCGCTGTGGAAATTTCCAAAGGCTGCGGCAGAAATTGTCAGTTTTGTACGCCAACGATGCAGCACAAGATTGATATGCCTCTTGAAAAAATTCTACAAGAAGTAGAATTAAGCGTAAAGCAGGGTAGTGATCATATTACTTTAATTACTGAAGATCTTTTCCTCTATGGACAAAATGATCCTGGTTTTGCACCAAATCGTGAGGCTATAGTAAAGCTTTGTAAAAATGTTGCAAGACACCCCGGTGTAAATAGTATACAGGCTGCTCATATGTCACTGGCTCCTGTTTGTCATAGTCCTGATATGATCAGGGATGTAGCTGAACTTTTAATTGAAAAAAGCTGGTACTCCTTTGGTGGAAAGCCTATAATTACCGCTGAGACAGGTGTTGAGACAGGTAGTCCGCGTCTTATGAAAAAATATATGGGCGGCAAAATGTTACCCTATCAGGCAGAACAGTGGCCTGAGATTGTCACTAACGCCTTTGGCATTTTAAATGATAATGACTGGTATCCCCTTGCAACGCTAATCATAGGGTTACCTGACGAAAAAGAAGAAGATATGTTACAAACATTAGAGCTAATGGATGACCTCAAAGACTACAACGCATTTTATGTGCCCTTGTTTTTTGTTCCATTAGAAAACTGTGTATTAATGAATAAAAAAGGCGCAGAAATGGACTCTCTATCAAAAGCACGATGGGACTTTTTCATCAAATGCTGGGAATACAATATTAAAATCTGGAAACCCTCCTTCTTAGAGAGCAGACTACATAACCCCTTCATATACAAAACATTTGATAAAATACTAATACCATACTTTGGCAGAATCTTGGGTGCATACTATGCACTAACCAGACGCGGTCAAGCAGATCAATTCAAAGAAGCCGTCTACCGCCTAAGTTTGCCTATGCCAGATAATGGGCGAAAAGTAAAGGGAATTGTAAGAGCAAGACAACAAGGTAAAAAACTTTAAGCAGACTCGTTATCTGCAATATTTTCTTTTTCCTGCTCAGCAGAAACTGTTTCTTCAACAGACACCTCAGGCATAGCCTCTTGAGCTAACGATGATATCTGCAAAGCATCAAGATCGGTGGGGTTTAAAATTTTTCTCGCATGTGTAATATATCCTGTATGCCCCGTCATGAGTGTCTGTGGGCGTGTCTTTCCACGTTCAACTTGCATAGCGCGCATCATAAGCTCTATGGTTTCTATGAAAACAAAGTTGTTCTCCCTAAGAGCCTCTGTGGTCTTAACAACTTGATCAATAGTTGGACTAAACGAAACTAACGTTCCAGACGGTTTTAAAGCTTCATAGGCATGAGGTATAACAAGCCACGGCGTTGCTAAGTCTAAAATTACTGCGTCAATATCTCGTTCTTCAATGCCAAGAGTTACATCCCCACTTTTCATTTCCACACGATCTAACAGATTCGAACGCTGCAAATTCTTAGCAGCATTTTTCTGAAACTCTCCTCTAAGCTCATAAGTATAAATTCTACCCGTTGGACCTACATAATGCGCCAATGCAGACGTCAAAGAAGCAGTTCCCGTACCCGACTCAACAACACGACTACCTGGCCCTATACCACTAAACATTACAATAGCCGCCGCATCCTTTGGATAGACTATTTGAGTATTACGACTACTCTTCATAATATAATCTGTAAGCTGAGGTTTAAGAGTAGTAAACATTACGCCTAAACTACTCTTAATAGGCTCTCCAAACTCTTTACCTATTAACTCATCAAACCTTATAAAACCCTTATGCGTATGAAACGTCTGCCCCGCCTCAACCTTTAACATATATGTCCGACGAGCATCAAGATAAATTAACGCATAATCACCTGACTGAATTCTCTCATTAACCAAACATGTTACCCCTTAATATCTACAAGCAAAATATTAAACCCAAATTTAAGCTTTGAATCTAAACTACTAAATCAATCCGTTAAACTATAACCCTATTCTTCGACATTTGCTCTATAATGTTTACTTTTTTGGTATACTGTTTATGCCTGTTGTAGATTGCTGTTTTGTTTAAATGGTACATGGGGTGAGAGTGAGTTAGTATTACAGTTGTAAACGTTTTTGGGTTAGTGTGTCTTGTTATGTGTCATTAACAGTTTTGGTTGTTGATGACGATAATGATGTTGAATTGTGAATTAGAGTCTGCGTTTGATGAATTACTATGCCGT
>WRGM01000028.1 GCA_009787175.1 Candidatus Bathycorpusculum fermentans
TCACGTATTTCTTCATCATTTTTCACACACTTACCACCTTACAGAGACCAAAATACCGAAAAACTATCTATAAGTAAACACTCTCTTTTTTTGCAGTCCAGACTCTTGTAACCTTCAGCCCGCGCTATGGTCAATAGATCACCTAGATCTTTGAGGTGTCCATGTATGATTAGGGATTTTTGGTTTGTCATTTGCTTGGCTCCTGCGGGTTCACATTTTGGTTTTGCTTATTGTACCATTTGCATTTGTCGGGACAAGTAGAACATTTTTCCCTAAGGCACCGTCTATCCTGCTCCGCCTGCTTTTGTTCTCTTTCCTGCTCTTTTTGTATTTTAATTTTGTCCTGAGTTATTTGCTCTGGAGTTCGATTAGCTAATGTCAGCCTTATTTCGTCTAGCGACTTTTCGGGGCAATGACTCTCTCGGTATCGCTTATAGCTTTCTGGAGAAAGATAGTCCCGCCAATTATCATTGACTTCTTTGTGTTTCCGCTCCTGTTCTCCGTGACATAGCTCAAAAAACCCTGGTGACCCCATGATCTCCATGTCTCTGTCGAGATTATGGAGCCATTCGGTCATTTCGAAAAGAAACCAGTTTAAACGCTCGTAAAAGATGCTTTGATATACAGGTATGTTTAGGTGGCAATGTTGTGCTACTGCATTATCGAACAGGTGTATAACCCGTTGAACATAAATTGAACGTGATTGTTGGAGTATTGTTTCTTCTTCACAACTAAGAGTAAGTGCTGCTTTTATTTCATCAGCATAATTACCAGTTGGATCCAAACGTAATTTTTCTTTAATTGCTATCAATTTGGCTTTTTGTTTTTCTTGTATTTCATTTGAGCGTCTAAATAGCTCTATTTCCTCTTTTTTGTTAGTGCCTAAGTAGGTATCTTCAGAGCTTGGCTTTTCGCTGATAACATTCTTCTCCAACGCGCCAACTTTACGGGTTAAAGTAGACGTATTCATCTGTTTATATCCTCTTTTGGTTTTGGAATAAGGATACCGTTGGCTAATTTTTCCTCAAGCTCTTTTACTCGTGCTTCTAACTCTTGATCTGTTAACCCTTGCAAAATTGCTTGTAGTGCTCGGATTTCTTTTCCCGAAAAGGCACTTCTCTCTTTAATGTTATTATCCAATTTAGCTCGAAGATTAGTGCGTTTATCCTCATGCCAACACGCTATATCCCAAAGCTTAGTTAAAACATCGGCACGAGTGAACAAAAATTTTTCCGTCAAACAAGTACTCCAGACTCCATTAACCAAAATACGCCTTTTTTGTTGTTGTTTGTTTTTTACAATTAACATTGTTATTGGCAATTGATGTTGCATGTAAAAATCATAATTATATTGAGTTATTAAAATGTTTTTTACAAAAAAATATTGTATTTATTGTATTTTTTATTGATGCAGTTGAGCTTTGTTTTTAGAAACTTAGCGCAAGAAGCGCTCCACAGGTTACCTGTTAAAGCTCATTGTGATCAGCATTTCACCTGAAAACCTGCTCTTGGTGTTACAACATATGTTTTTGCTCAGAAGAACTTAGAAAATTTGGTATGTATTTAGCTCGCGTGTTTTTATTAAAGCATCTATACATGAATTTGCATATGTAGCTGTGTTTGTTGAGCAAAAAAATGGCATGAAAGGTTAAATGTTAACGAAATTTTCGCCGTGAGTTAAATACACACATTTGATATCATTTGGAAAATACTTTTTATCATCATCCTTTTTTATGTTATCCGCGCAAATACGGCAATCTCCGTCTAAAGGAATTCCGTCATTAATCCTTAAACTTAATAAATGAGTCTTGGCTATAATTTTACTGTGCTCTTCTTTATCAAGCACATCAGCTTTTAGCATACGGAAAAATTTTTGTTCACTGAATCCCTCTGAATTCTTTTCAATTTGTTCTAATTGACGTGTTAACAGACGCCATATTTCAGGGTAACTTTTAAGATGATCGCATAAAGCCTTGCATTCGTTATATAGAGGATCTTGTAGTCCAAAATAAAAAACGCCATCAGTAATGCAACACAAATGTGGTGATAGGTTTTTAGAATGTGCTAAACGTCGGTTTTGCTCATATTCGACGTTATTTGTTTTTTCTATATATTTAGCGCCGAGTAGGTACCATTCTCCTGAATCGTTTTTGCTGTAGATGCCCTCTTGTTGTTTTTCTTTTAGTATTCTACCCAGTTGTCCGTCATCTATGCCTGTTGCTTTTTGTAGTTCTCCAAATGCATATGGTCTATTTTTAATAAAGTAATTAACGCGTGCGCGTTGTACAAAATCTTTTTTCGGCATACTATCAACCACTTGCGAGTGTTTTTACGTAAAGTTGTGAGTTATATTTAACCAGTACTCACAATATAAGACTTAATTACATATAAAAATATCGAGGAATAAAACGTTGGGACAAAAACGAAATTTGATAATACATGGTAACAGTACAGTTGCTACTATACCTAAAAATTGGTTAGACCTTATCCAAGAGAAAGAAGGTAAACGAGTCATAGCCTTAGAAATGACTGTTAACGAGAATCTAATTTTTAAACCTATTTTTGAAAAACAACAGGGTGACAAAATAAAATGAATAAACAAAATAAAATCAAAAAAATATGGCAACATTTATTAAAAGTCTGTAACGGATCCCCAAAAAATCTGACGCTGGCTTCAACTGTTTGCTTGGACGGCATGGCTGAAACCAGCGAAGTACATCCCGATTCACGAGGTGATACTTAATGGACAAGTATCAGTCAAACATACTTATAGATTTTGTTACACCAATACATAGCCAAAAAATCACATGCTATACATCTGCGAAAACAAACAAATACCTGTTAAAAAGCTGCAAACAATACATCCATTGGATTCATGATAAACATGTTTTAATTTATGCTGTTTACGCGTTTTTTAAATCGTTCAATCAAGTGATTCAACGAACAAAAAACTGGCTTAATCAGGGAGATAAAACATATGCCGATATCTGACATACCAGTATCTGGTTCATGCACGATATGTCCACAAAATATTCCAACACCTTACGATGATGTAACATCAATGGAATATGAAAAATATCTGTTAGATGGTCTTTGTCCACTATGTAGAGATAGCCCTTCAAGACGAAAATGGTTTGAAAAACAAAAAAACAAAGTATGGACTGAACAAGAAAAAGAGCAACTGAAATACGCTGCAAAGATTGAGGCTGAACGGGACGGAAATAAAACAGAGGATAAAAAACAGAAAAGCCAAGCTGAACGAGCGATAGAACTCTTCACAGCTACTGAGGCAGAACTTTTTCATGACCAAACAAGAACAGAATACGCAAAAATACCCATAACCCTCAACAACATTAACGCTAATAACGCTAATAACGCTAATAACGCTAATAACGCTAATAACGCTAATAACGCTAATAACGCTAATAACGCTAATAACGCTA
>WRGM01000029.1 GCA_009787175.1 Candidatus Bathycorpusculum fermentans
GAACTGTAACTAAATAATTTGATCATGTTCATGGTGTAATTCATGGTTTTATCCGATAAAAATGGTCAAGTTATTTTGTGACAGATCCTTAGCATTTCGCTTTGATATTCAAACATTATTATAACCTCTTTTCTGTCGAATATTTAATCCACAATATATTATGAGCGGGTTATTCTATATGTGCTGTATATGTTTTTGCGTTTTATTATCTGTTTGTAAGCTATCTGAGTTAAATTTGTGTGTTTTTTGTTTTTTGCTTATTCTCTCTATTAGTGAGCTCATCATTATGGGTAGGATTATTGTTGCGTCGCCTTCTATCATTGTGCGTTTGGCTTTTTCGCTGATTTTTCCCCAGCTTACTGCTTCTCGTGGTCTTGCTCCGCTGAGGCTTCCGTCCCATTCTACTGCGGTGCTGATGTATACGGCGTAGTCTAAGCCATCTTTAAATTGATTCCACCATATCGTATGATGTTTGCTAATACCTCCGCCGATAATTAGTGCTCCAGATTTCTCTGCATCGAACACTATATTGTTTAACTGATCTTCATCTTTTAGCAGATTTATGCGGAAGTCTTTATGGTCTTGGCTGAAAAACCAGAGTTGATAGCCTACAGAGCCATCAGTTATGCCGGGAACGAAAACGGGTATATCATTTTTTGCTGCCCAGTATAATATTGAGTCTTCATTGCAGCAGCGTAGGCCTATTTCTCGGCATAGCTCTGTTGTGCTAAACTCTTTTTTTCCCTCCCTGTAGAGTTTTTCTAGCATACCTATAATTTGCTCTTCAATAACTGTTCCATAACTATCATTAGGCACCAGTACATTGCCTAAACGGTTAACCCCTTCATGGTAAAGTTTGCTATCATTCATAATGAAGCTTCCCTTATAGTAATCACGATAGCAGCGGGCGACATCATGATCTAAAGTGCCGCATGTGGTAATTATGAGGTCAACCATTTTACGCTTCACCAACTCTTTAATAACCCCACGCGTACCCGTTGCACAGATGTCTGCGGGAAAAGAAAGAAACTTTACACAACCCTCACTACTTATCATATCCTCCATAATGCTAACGCCAGTAGCCAGTTTACCTGCCGTAAAACCCCACGCAGCATCCATTTGCTCAACTAACTCATCAGCTGTCAAATTTTTACCAAACTCATAATCCCTAACTGGAATCTTATGATCACCTTTAGACATAACTTATCTCCTACATAACATGTAGAGAAAACTCGACATAAATAGGTAACGAAAAAACCAACACCAAAATATTATCCTTTCATAACCACATTTTTCTTACAAGTCCCAAACGGTTCTACAATCTATACAACATACATCATAGCCTAATTAACAGCCACTTAGGAAGCCTGCTTCTTTTAATTTTAAAGCAACTGTGATATCGCCTTTAAAGTTGACTTTGCCGCTAAAGAACGCTTTTTCTACACTTAACCTATCATTCACTAGATCTAAAAAATCGCTCTCTGAGATCTTCAACGTTAACGTTGGCTCTGTACTTATTCTCTGGGTGGCTTGAATTTTTTGGTCTCTAATGACTACTACCCAATCACTAGGATTGCTACCGGTCAGATTTACCTGAACTATAACCTCTATATCCTTTGATTTTTCCTGTTTAAATCTGGCTGGGAGTGTGTTTGTGAAAAATTCTTGTGCCGTTTTTATATCCATAGTGTTTCATCAACTTGACTATTTCTGTAAACGGTTTTGAATTTATTGTATCTATCGGAATAAGTCCTTTTCTTTTGGTCTTATAAGCTCTGTTGCTGATACATCTTCGCTGATTTGATATGCAGTATAGCCTCTGATTATTGCCGCTGGAATACCTTCAGCTGCTTGCCCTATTACTAGTTCTGCTGCTGAGGTTAGTTCATCTGCAATAGCTGTCTGTTTAACGCGCAGAGTGTAGCCGAAAAGATCTTTTTCTCCCCGTCTATCCCGTATGGGTTTTATTCCTGCAACACCAATTGCAACATTAATTTCCCCCACCCTAAATGGCCTACCATGTGTGTCTGAGACAATAACTGCCACGTTAACATCCGTTAAGCGTTTAATTTCTGCTCTAATGTTCTGCGCTGACCTGTTAGGATCTTTTGGCAATGGAACAACATTTCTCTCTCCTGAAACATTTGAACGATCCACTCCCGAGTTAGCACTTATAGTTCCACTCCTAGTCTCAGTAATTATACTATTTGGACCTACTCTAACGACTTCTTTTGCCTCACGCAGTATAACCTCAACTAGAGCTGGGTCTTTATTTGTTTGTTTAGCTACCTCAAATGCCCGCTCAGAAGGCTCTACAGTGTCAAGGTTGACAACGTTTCCTTCAGATTTAGAAACAAACACGTGGGTAACTACAATAATATCTCTTTCTTGCAGTTGTATTCCTTGTTTTTTTGTAGCATCTACAATTAATTGTCCGATATTGTCTCCTGCTTTGCTTAAGGGCAGGCCTTCTATGGCAATAACTTGAATAGTGCTCATCAGTAGTCTTCCTTTGTATTGTTTGCTTAACTATAACAACAACTTAAATTTATCCCGTTAATTACAGTAAAATACTAAAAACAAGTGGTTACTAAAAACATAAAAAAGAAAAAGAGACGTTTGTCTCAAATGTTTATTGTGTGCGGAATTTTTGAAGTTTCTGCAGCATTAATTTGTCGCCTTCAGCATCACCTGCGCATGTTGCGATGATACCGTCAACGAGACCGACAAGTTTCTCTGCCTTAGCTTCAACCTCATCCATAGTAGCTGTTACTGGCCAGCCAATTACTTTGACGATTTCTTTGTTCTTTTCTGTGCCTACAAGGAAGTATGCAAACAATGGTTTGTTTAATTTCTTGCATTCTGCTGAAATCGTCTTAAGTTGTTCTAATGAGTTATCATCTAGTCTCATGAAGTAAACAAAGTCCCATGGTTGGCGAACACGTTCTATAGCAGATTCAACTGATTGTCTTGCAGATAGGAGGCATCCTAATGGTAGTTTCTTTGTTTTAACATCATTGCGTATAAAGTCTCTTGCAGCTTCTGATGATGACAACATTTTTATCGCTTCACCATAGTGTGGTATATCGCCCATGGTTACTGCTAAGCCGTCAAGACCTATAACGTCTGATGCTAATGCTAAGCCTCCAACTTCAACTGGACCTTTATAGTGCAGAATGAAAATTGGACAGACATATTTTTCAGGATATTTGTCTTTGAGAAGACAGCTTACAACAACACCGCTTGGAGCTGGAAAACCAGCAGCGCTGTCGGTAACGTTCCAGCCGTCAACTAAATCTTTCAATTCATCTGCTAATTTTAAAAACTTACGTGTAGGGACAAACTCATTTAGTATTTTCATGGAAATTCCTCTTTTATAAGGTAGGCGTGGTTAGGATTAAAAAACTTTGCGTAATTTCTGGCTTTGGGACAATATTATTTGTGTCAGGTTTTTCTTGCGTTTATGTTCTCTAAGTAGTTTAGGTAGCATAGGCGTTTGATGTTTAGG
>WRGM01000030.1 GCA_009787175.1 Candidatus Bathycorpusculum fermentans
ACAGCATTAGCTACCATTACTCTTAGCGATATTAAAAACTGGTTCAAACACGATGGCTATCACTATTAATGTAAAATCAAGTTGCTATAGTTTGCTATGATTAGGGAGACTGTAAAGTTAATTAAGCGTAAGTATTACTTATTTTATAGAAAGTATTACGGTGTTGTCTTTGAAAAACGAAAAAACTCAACTTACAAAAGACCAGCTAAAAAACAGACAGGTTACACGAATATTTGAGGAAATTGATGACGAACTAAACCTGCTTGTTGCCGAGTCAAAGTTTAACTTTTCAACTTGTAAAATTAGCGATAAAACTTTAGCATTAACGCTATACTATATTGAGGACACAAAGAAACTTTGCAACATTTTGAAGACACGCATAAATCTTTTAATGGAAACGACAACCTAAAAATAAGTAAACCATAGTACCTAAAATAAATCCGCACTTGAATAAAAGGACATTCGTTGTTTAGTGGGAGCATGTAACTGCTATAGTCGTTGTTGTCCTTCAACTTATATAACGAAAGAATCACGATACCTCACCTCAATGTCGCCTTTTTACTGCCCAATGATCTGTCACAAAATAACTTACTATTTTTATCAGATAAAACCATAAATTACACCATGAACATAATCAAATTATTTAGTTACAGTTCCTACATCTTCTTGCCAGTTAGGAACTGTGAAAATAACTTGCAATGTTTTTGACGGATAATACATTCAATTACGTGATTTAACCATAAGGGTGATTGCATGTTAATTATGCACAATTCCTTACTACCACATCTGTGCCCACAAAACGACAAGCGCTTTTTGCAATAACTATCCTGTGAAAACCTCTAATCCAACATTTCGCTCTATAAATACAAACTTTCAAACCTCCCATACAATCAGGACAATCAGTCAAATACAGATAACAAGTTAGGTTCACAAGAAATCTATAGGTACAGTGGTTAACGAAAAAAGAAGATTAGAGGTTTATTGTCTGTTGGATTTTCGCTTAATTAACAAATACAACAATAGGGGTCCTCCAAGGCACGCAGTAATTGCCCCCACAGGCAGAACAATAGGTGCCAAGAGCCGTCTAGCAACGATGTCAGCAACCAAAAGCAGAATAGACCCCACAAGCGCAGATCCAACAAGTAGTACCTTCTGATCCGAACCTAAAAAGGCTCGACAAATACGGGGAGCCCCCAAACAAATAAACCCAATAGCACCCGTAAAAGCAACCACAGTTGCAGTAGACAAACAGGATGCAATCAAAGAGATTCTTCGAGTACGATCAACCTCAACACCTAAACTTTTTGCAGTATCATCACCCAACTTCATAGTATTAACATCCCAGGCTAACCACAAATTAACACCAAAACAAAGAATCAATACACCAAAAACATAGGGTAATTGATACCAAGCAGCACGAGACAAATCACCAACGACCCAAAACACAGTTGCAGCCACAGCATCAGAATTAGCAAAATACTTCAGAATAGTTGTGCAGGCATTAAAAATATAAACCATAGCAACACCTGCAAGAATCATAATTTCAGGTGAAGCACCTTTCCGCTTTACCAACAATAATATGACCACGATTGGGATAAGCGAAAAAATAAACGCATTAATAATAATTGAAAAATCACTACTACCACCCAGTAAATTTGTACCAAATATTATACCAATTGATGCACCAAGCCCTGCACCTGCAGACACACCCAACGTGTATGGAGTAGCCATTGGATTACGCAAAATCGCCTGAGTAGAACAACCACCCATAGCTAAAGCAGCACCAGCACCAATGGCAAGCAAAATACGTGGCAACCGTAACGTCCAAACAACCGTATACGCCAAAGAAGGAACATTAAACCAGGATGGGAAAAACCTAGCAAACACTGCTGCATACGCATCAAGAAATGTCATATTCGCAGAACCCAAAGACAAAGCAACCCCAGCCACAATGATAAGTGACACAACAGAAACAGCAATAAATAGCAGTCTCTTTGCCAGTATCTTTTGGTATTTCTTTTTCTCTTCTTCAACGGTAACTTCTTGTTTTGTTGAGTTTACTTGTTTGTGTTCCACCATATTGTTGCCGCCTTCCTTCTGCGGTTATACCACAATTTCCCATTTTCCTCTACAAGATTTACATGTAAATATTCTCTTAGCATATCCATTTTTTCGGGAAGAATACGATTTGTTTGTGAGATTTTCAAAACTGCAAGCTCAAAGTTATCATAACTTTGCTTCAATTCATAATCACAAATATTCACGTTTGCGATTATGCCAAGGTCGTAAAGAATATTGTAAATAAAAATAAAATCTGACCAAGAATTTGAATTACCATTAACTGATTTCTGTATGTTCTCATCTAGCCAAGGCGAAGCTGACATAAAAAGATAAACCCACTTAGATGCCAAGTTGTTCATTTTTATCAAAGCACCCTTAATATCAAGCATAAAAAGCGAAAAAGACGCAACAACCAAATCATATGAGGAAAGTGCAGTCATTTCCTCTAAAGACGCATTAAAATAAGATATATTACAAATGCACTGGTTTCTTGCAGTATCTTTCAGGATAGCGAGCATTTTTTTGGATGGCTCTAAGGCTGCAACCTGTTTAACGTGTCTTGCAACTTGTAACGTTAAACGTCCCGAACCAGCTCCAACATCAAGAACGGTAACCTCTGAAGAAAGTGGAAGCAATTGTAATTGTTTTTTTGTTAACTCAGCCCAATGCACTACATTTTCATTTATGCCACATGCTTCTTTATCCCAATAACTCGGGTCATACATTTCAATTCGTTGTGTAGATAATAGTACTTTTTGTCTAAGCTGAGTCCAATTGATACTGCTAACCATAACTAAACAGTTCCTTGATTAGTACTCAAAGCTAAAATGAAAAAACAAAAAAAGGAGTTGAAACTGTAAGGCATGTTTTACCTTGTTCCGTTGGGTATTCCTACAGTGTCGCCGTTTACAGTTATTGCTGGGTACAGGAATACGCCATTTGTATCTAGATTATAGTTGAGTCTGAGGAATTTTGTTATGTATTCTTGGTGTATGGTTTGAGGGTTAAAATCAGTGAAAACGTCAGGATAGAGCACTTTTGCCATGTAGACTGCACCTAAAGTGCCACCCATAGCATTATTCCTGAAGTCGCCTGCAATCAGGTAGACATTGTTATTTTTGATGGCCCTAAGATTAGCGTATGCTGGTTGAGAAACATATCGTTGTAAAACATCTTTCATGCCTGTGGGGTCGTTTGCATCTATACCTTGTGCAGGTTCATTTGAACCCCCACCGTAAGTGTATCGCACTGTATGCAGGAAAATGTATTGCGGATCTTGTTGAAGTATGTATTCAGTATCAAACGCCAATGAGAGAGCTGTGGAACCAGCAGGTGTACTAGCTATGTTTGAACCGCCAGCCAAAATACATGTTTGCCCCAATGTATCAAGTGCTACATACGCCCTAGCACTACCAAGGGTGGGGCTATTAGTGAGTAACACAGTTTTTCTTTGATTTTCCGGAATAGTGCTTATTTTATTGTTGATAGTTGATGTCAGATTAAGTAT
>WRGM01000031.1 GCA_009787175.1 Candidatus Bathycorpusculum fermentans
AGACAAACACTTTTTGCATATCACCATAACTGTAACCTTAGTTACAAGGTTATCACAATCACCTTTATCTCCCTATCGGTGAAAACTCTACCTTATTGAATGCTATATTTATCACTGTACAGTGTGACTGCCAAAATTTGTAACATATGCATAGTCACCATTTGGCAGTATAGCTAACCCATGAGGACCATTTCCAACAAGTATGGTTTTTACCACAGTATTTGTAGCAGTATCTACTACCCAAACAGAATCATTCCCGCCATTTGTAATATAGAGATATTTGCCATTAGGCGTAAAATCCATACTAAACGGATCATTCCCACCCGTTATTTTAGCCGACACTTCATTAGTCGCTGTATCTATAACCCAAACCGAACCTGTACCACCACTTGTAACATACGCATATTCACCGCTAGGACTAACAACAACCTGAAAAGGCATACTCAAACCCGTAATTGTAGCAACAGTACTTTGAGCCACAACAAACTGAGAGAACAGACAATTAGACAACAAAAAGACCGAAATAAGAAAAAACACAAATACATTCCTTTTTACCAATCCCCATACCTCTTTTTCCCATAGATCATACGTTATATCAAATGTATCATGTAGACATTATTTAGTAACGATTCCTTAGAGGATTCAAACAAACATACGTAAAATACAAAACCGCCAATACTGGCCCCATAATCGGAATGTTGACCACCCCAAAAGCAAGTAAATAGGAACCGTGAAAAGCATAGAAAAGTCTACTAAGTTCACTTAAACTCAAAATGTCTCCAAAAATCATATGTACACCAAAAGTTGCTCATAAAGTGAATTTTTATTGAAGTGTTAGAGCAAAGAGAGATAACAAAGATGAAGATATGCATATTTTGTTTGTTTTTTGGAAAGGTTTATACCTTCGACGTTATCACATAGTAACATCGAGTTAATATATATGAACACAAAACATACAATATTGATACTAATAACAATAATAATTGCCGCTTCAATAATAGGCTACACAGCATACGCCAAAACAAACAACAAAACAACAGAACTAAGAGTTTTCATAGCCTCAAGCCTAATACATGTAACAGAAGACATGACAACACAATTTGAAAAAGACAACAACGTAAAAGTAATTCTAAACTCTGACTCATCAAGCACCCTCTACACCCAAATCACCTCAGGAACACCCGCAGACGTCTTCCTATCAGCCGACCAAAAATGGACAAAACAACTCTTAACAAACACACCCGGACTACTAAATGACCGATACGAAAACTTTACCACAAACAGCCTACAAATAATCCTAGCCCCCGGCAACCCAGCAAACATAAAAACCATAGCTGACCTAGCAAAACCCGGCGTAAAACTTGTCCTCGCCGCACCATCAGTACCCGCAGGATCATACGCAAACACCACAATATGGAAAATAGACTCCACATGGGGCAACCCAGACAGCCCACAATACATAACCTCAGGAATATATGAAAACTTTAACGCGTCAATCTATCAAAACGTAGTCTCATACGAAAACAGTGTAGAGCAAGTAGTCGGCAAAGTCTCCCTAAATGTCGGCACAGCTGATGCAGGTATAGTATTTGTTTCAGACGGCGTATATGGCACTAACACGGGAGCACAAGTCACGTTCATAGGAATCCCCTCAGACGTAAACACAAGAGGCACATACGGCATAGGAGTAGTCGGCTCAACACAACAGCCAGACATTGCACAAAAATTCATGGACTACTGGCTCTCAGCAGCTGGAAAAGAACTATTAACACAACACGGATTTAACTCCTAAAAACACTACACATAAACACTCTCAACGCTTCAATTAAGGTAATGGCGAAGAAAAAAAATTGGTTCATCCACATCCAGACATAAACATAGCTAAAACAAGAGACCATACAGAAAAAAAGTCAGCGAGAATCTCACAACTCGTAGATAAAACTACAATTACACTATTAATGATAATTGTACTTACATACATTTCTTTTCTCACATTACCCATAATATCTGTTTTTTTAAAAATTGACTTAACACAAATCAACACACAACTACAAAACCCCGTGGTAATAAACGCTATAGGACTTAGTCTATACACGTCCCTTATAGCCACTCTCTTCTCAATTATTTTAGCTATTCCAACAGGCTATTTTTTAGCCACTAGAAAATTTTATGGCAAAGCAGTAATAGATACACTCATGGACTTACCTCTAGTACTTCCGCCAGCTGTTGCAGGTATAGCCCTACTTTACACCTTCGCACCATTAGGACTCTTTGGACCCATATTTAACAGGTTAGGCATAATTATGCCCGGATACACCACAGCGGTTATAATAGCTCAAATTTTTGTTGCATCACCACTTTTAATAAAATCTGTAAAAATAGGTTTTGAAACACAAAACAAAGACATTTACAATAGCGCAAAAATCCTAACAAGCTCACGCGCCAGAGTGTTCTTCACAATTTCCTTACCTCTTGCAACACGAGCAATAGTTTCAGGCGTAATGATAACGTGGGCAAGAGCCATGGGCGAGTTTGGAGCAACTTTAATGTTTGCAGGAAACCTACCAGGCATAACACAGACCATACCTTTAGCAATTTACAACATGCTCTACTCAGACCCCTTATCAGGTATAATGCTATCAATTATTTTGATTTCCATTTCATTTACAGTAATAGTCATCGTCAAACTTCTTGAACAAAAAAGACAGGGGGATAGAAAATGATAAAAATTGAAGCATTATCAAAAGCGTTTAACAGAAAATTTATTGTAGAGAATCTAAGCCTTGAGGTTCAAAGAAAAGAAATAGTCACTCTTCTAGGACCTAATGGAAGCGGCAAATCAACTCTACTAAATATGATAGCAGGTCTACTATGTCCCGACGCAGGAAACATTTACATCGATAACAACATGGTTTTTGGAGCAAATGGCACAAAAAAAATTAACCTAAAACCTTCCGAACGCAAAATCGGATATGTATTTCAAACCAATTCACTCTTTCCCCACATGAAAATCCAAGACAACATAGCATACGGGCTAAAATCATTAAATCTGTCCAAATATGAAGTAAAAAAAAGGACAAACAAGTTATTAGAATTTGTAAATCTCACAGAATATGCATTATACTATCCAAACCAGCTCAGCGGAGGACAACAACAACGAGCTGCCCTAGCCAGATCATTAGCCACAGAACCAAAAGTTATACTCCTAGATGAACCCGTATCTGCCGTAGACCCACAACTTAGAGAAACATTTAGATCAGAATTAAAAAAGTACCTTCAAACACTAGAAACCACCACAATATATGTCACACACAATTTAAACGAAGCCTTCATGATGGCAGACAAAATTGCAGTCATGGGAAACAGACATATCGAACAAATAGGCGATAAAGCAGAAATATTTGACAAAACCCAATCCACAATCGTAGCAAAATTCCTAGGAATAAACATCTTCGAAGGCAAAGCCATAAAAAAACAAAATAACCAAATACTAGTCGAAACCAACAATATAACATTACTATCAACCTCAAACTTAGACCTAGTAGGAAAAAATGTTACCATAACAATAAAACCTGAAGATATAACCCTTACAGCAAAAAAACCCGCTGACACCAACTCAACCAACAACATCCCAGGCATTATAGTAGAAATGATACAGCTGCGCTCAGCCACACAAGTTACAATTGACGCAGGCTTTCCTATTAAAGCAATAATTACGTCAACAGCAACTAAAAATTTGGGAGCTACAATAGGCGATAAAGTTTACGCAACATGTAATCCTTCAGAAGTAAACATCTTCTCAGAACCTGTCTTCAATAGCAGAGTCTCCTAAGCAGAGTTGTTGAGTGTGCAATCATTATCATATTTTCTTCTGATCTTGTACTTATTTCATGATCCTTAG
>WRGM01000032.1 GCA_009787175.1 Candidatus Bathycorpusculum fermentans
TATCTGGTACTCTAACAGTTTAAAAACCTGACTAGGTGCTCATAAATTCCATTAAAAACGCCAAAAACAATAAGGACTAAGGTCTATTATAGTAGACCTGGCTACTTCGAAATTTTACCTGCAATAGAGTTTAACGTTAATGAGGTTTATGACCCAATCACTAGAGCCTGTTCACATTAAATTTATTTCTAGGTTTGAATCGTTAGTGTAGATATGATGTTTTTGAAAGAGCATTACAGAAAAATTGAAAAACATTTACCAGTGCAGCGTAAGAGAGCAGTCATTGATAAATGTGTTTTTACGTGCAATTTTTTACGCTTTTGAAAATGGTTGCAAATGGAGGTGTTACCTAAAGAGTTTGAAATTGGCACACTATGGTGTTTGTTTCAGTCGTTGGTACAAAAATGGGTGTTTGTAGCGTATTTTTGAAGCCCTGCAAAGGAGAGGCGTGACTTCTGTTGTTGAAGAAGTTTGTTTGTTTTGATGGCACATATATTAAGGTACATCCAGATGTTGCTGGAGCTTTAAAAAAAGAGGTAAACAATGCATTGGACGTTTCAAAGGTGGATTGACAACTAAAATTCACGTGGTTACTTTTTCTGCTAAATCTGCAGTAGTGTTTGGTCTCTCGCCTGGTAATGTGCATGATGCGTCTGAAGGGCAAAAGTTGCTTGTAAACCTTAAGGGTGAAGGGATATCGTTTTTGATTAATCCGGTAGAGGATACTTGGTCAACTGCTAAGGGTATACCTACTAATCGAGAATATTTTAGTGTGGCAGTTGTTGATGATATCTTTTACGTAATTGGGGGATACTAGACGGCTCTACTACCACGGATTGCGTAGCAAATGAACAATATGTACCAATAGGATATCAATCTACTCCTTATAATACATCGTCTAATCAAACCAAATCATATGATTCATCTAGAACTTTCTTAATTTACATTACCATAGCCATATTAGTTCTAATACTGAGCATTATTACTATAGGTTTATTTTGGCGGGCCCGACGGGAATTGAACCCGCGACCTAAGGATTAAGAGTCCTCCGCTCTAGCCTGACTGAGCCACGGGCCCACATTTCAGTCCAGAAATGCTTCACAGAACAATATAGAGCTTACGGTTTTAATAACTAAAGAATTAACTTTGACAACGATCTGCACACTATTTTTCTCAAAAGTATTTACTCACTTTTTTCTACACAACATATCAACCTTTAAAAGATGTCTATCAGCTGATCCAGAATCAGCAGTAGTACGTCAGATAATTTTTCAAATAATACTCGTTTTCTCACCTACCACAGGTAAGCGGCTGTTTAAAGTTGGACAAGTATTAGCATAAAGAACTTTATAATTTTAGAGGTTAACATGGGTAAATTTGAAAATATTAGGTTGCTTGTAGAAGAGCTTTTTTAGTGATGTTTTATGCAGCATTATTTGTAAGAGCGGCTTTGTTTATGTAGTTTGAGTATGCTTTTATTTTGCGTTTTTGTATTAATGTTATAGGTAGTTTTCGTGAGTGAGTTTGTAATGGTGTATGTGTCTGCGTCTAGTAGGGTGGAGGCAGAGAGAATTGCTCGTGTTTTGTTAGATGAGCGCTTGGTTGCTTGTGTTAATATTGTTGATTCTGTGTTTTCGCTTTTTCATTGGGAAGGGCGTGTTGATTCTGCTGAGGAGTGTTTGTTGATTATGAAGTCTAGGGTGGATTTGTTTGCTACTTTAGAGGAGCGGGTTAGGACTTTGCATAGTTATGATGTGCCAGAGATTGTTGCAGTACCTATTATTTTGGTTTCGGCAAAATATTTTGATTGGATAAACAGTGTCCTTAAAGGTTAAAGGTATATGCAAATGCGAATTGTTAAAAAGTCTACAGTGGATGGAGGTTACGGTAAGTTAAAATGGTTAATTGATATTTCTGAGTATAGTTTACAAGGTCTTGAGGAGTTAGAAGTGGCGTATGAGTGATTTCTATGATACATTAGGTTTTGATGCACATGCAACTATTGACAGCGGCTATTATGACAGCTTTAAGGTTGTGCCAAGTTTGCATTTGAGTCTTAGAAAAGCTATATGTGAGTGTAATAGAAATCCTGTGATAGCTGAAATTAAGCGTTTTCCATCAACTCTTGGAACTACACGGGAGTGTAGTAGGGCTGTAGATGTAACAGAGGTTGCTAAGGCTATGGAGAGGGAGGGGCTACGGCGTTATCTGTGTTAACGGAGCCGAGACATTTTAAAGGCTCGATAGATACGCTTTCAGATGTTCGTATGGCAGTAAAGCTGTCGTTGTTGATGAAGGATATAGTTTTAAATCAAATTCAAGTTGCTGCCGCGGCTCGTTTAGGTGCAGATGCTGTACTTTATTTGGGAAAGTACCTGGAACAAGTAATGACTACAAATTTAATAGTTCGATACTTGATGTGGGTCAATGGAAATCAGAAATTCACAGTGGAACTACTTATTGGTTCTACTGTAAGATGCGTGTATTTGGTAAAGGAAATATGATCTTGCCATAAATGATGTTAAAGGTGAAAATGATGAAAAACTTAAAAATACTTGGAATGTTCATGATTAGTTTGTTTTTTGTTTCTTTATTGTTTTCAGCTTGTAGCGTAGACGCTACAACTGATGAAAGGTTTACTGCTGAAGAAAAATTACCTGCGCTTTTAAGCGATGTTATTGGAATCGATTTATCAAAATACAATAAAGTAGAGGGTCACAGTTACTATGTTAGTCAGTATGAGTATGGAGGCTCTGTTGAGGTGGAGCGGTGTGGTTTTTGGCTTACCGACTCAAAAGGTGATACCGTGACTATAAATAGTGAATTTCATAACGGTTTTCCATTCTGGATTCATATTAGTCCTATGGGTTGTTCTTTGCATTACACGTCTGCACCTTTGAAGGGTTCAGTTAAGGATTTGCGTGATGTTTTTGAGCGTTATATGGATTTTGCGCAAAAATATGGTATATCTACTATAGATAGGTCTTCAGCTTTAGAGCTGTTTAGTAGGGCTCCAAGTAATCTTCCAGCAAGTGAATTGTCGCCTGTAGTTGTAGCTTCAGATGATTTAGCACTTGCTCTTTCAAAGCAGAGTTTTGGTTTTTGTCGTATTGTTAATGGTGTTGAGCTTCCAAATAAATCAGTGGGCTTATCTTTCACAGATGATGTGATTGATTTCAGTGATACTTTTGGGCTTTATGATGTTTGTGACGTGAACATTTTTTCTTCTGATGTAGAGTTTGCAGATTTTGCTTTTGAGGTGGCTAATGTGTTCTGTGATTCTTTTTTTGCTCCAGCCGAAGAGAATTTTGTTAGGCCTGATTTGTTGAGGTCACGTTTTGAGGTGGGTCTTTTGATGATTCCTGGTCAGATTTATAATAATCCTTTGAACGATGAACTCCTTGAGGCAGGTTTGGGTACACGTTATAGTGTGGATAGAGATGCTTCGGTTCTTTATCCGTTGTGGACTGCAAAGTTTTATTTCAGTGAGACGGTCGGTAATGTTGATGGTGTGCAGGTTGGGGTTTGGGGTGATACTGGTGAGGTGGCTTACTGTTGGGAAACTGGTCATTTAGGTGGCGGTATGTTGCCTTCAAATGGTTCATCTTCTGCTGGGTCAGCAACTTTTTCTGGTGATCTGGTGGTTCTCGCTGTTATTGCAGTAATTGTGTTGATTGTTGCGGCAATAACTGTAACATTTGTAAAGAAGAAACACAAATAACCTCTATCTCTTATTCTTTTTTATAAAAAACCTAGCAGAATACCTGCCGCGGTAGCGGCAGGATGAATGCGTCAGGTCTATTAGCGCCATAGCCGTAGTTTTCGTCACCATTAGATAAGGGAGGTGATGGATTGAAGAAGGCTCGGTCTTGTGCTTTTCAAGCCAACTACCATCTTATCTGGGTCACTAAATACCGTCGAAAGGTTTTGATAGGCTTAGTTGAGGTAAAGTTGTTTGAGGTACTTAAAATGATTGCTGAGAACCATGGCTATCA
>WRGM01000033.1 GCA_009787175.1 Candidatus Bathycorpusculum fermentans
TTGTCACTACCACAAAAAGGGCACAATATTTTTACAACTTTTGATACCCTACACGTACTGACCTAATTGAAAACAACCAACCACTCACATATTAAAATACTTTATGACATGCCCCGAAAGTCTCATGTTGCGTTTGGGGAAGGCTGACTGGAAAAGAGCTGGCAACAGTGTCTCGCCGCTCAGCTACTCCACGAAATGTTGGTCTGAACTTGCAGACCTTGCAGTAGAATGGGACGAGCAGGGCTAAAGAGTGAAGAAAAACAAGATGCAATAAAACAGAATGGCTGTAACATTATTTTGCAAACATGATAAACAAAGTTTGAAGAGACAAAACCACGAGATTAAATGGCACTCATAACTTTGTTATTGCTTCAAATACAAATCAGGTAGCCATTTGATTAGCAGAAGATTAGCAGAAAAGACGTTTGGTACTCTTGGGATCTGTAAGAAAGCAACTTGTAATGCTTTAGAAGTAAAATAGGCTGTTAACGGTTGTAAAAGACGTTTTTAATGTGGATATGAACTGCATCAGCCAACCAAATAGTACAAGTTATTCTATTACAGTTCCTTAATAATTCCAAGTTGCATCCGGTTTCTCAGTATTTTTGGTATGTGGTTGACTGCTTGTTTTTACTGTGCGATTGTTTGTGTTGTGTCTATTACATTTAGGGTTCCGTTTTTGCCTAGTCTTATTTGTTTTTCTCCTCTGAAGAGGCAGACTTGGGCGTTTTGGATTTCGATGGTTTCGCCTATGTTTATGGTATTTATTTGTCCTTCCCAGAGGCAGAGTTTGATTGTACCTGTGTCATCGCCTATTATGGCGTTTACTACCATGGCTGTGTTGCCAAATTGTGTGTGTACTTGTGCTGGTTTTGGTATTTCTTGAACTTTTGCTTTAAGGTTTATATGTCTCATGCCGGAGCGTAAGTCTGAGATTGTGCTGAAAACTGTGTCGGTGTTTTGTCTAGCGATTTTTTTGCGTATTTTGTCTGTTGCCATATAGTTTTCAAAAGTTGTATCGCTGCTTCGGGTTAGGAAGTCTTCGTCAACTCTGAATTGGGCAACGACACTGTCGTCTTTTTTAATTAAAAAAATCATTTCTTCTTTTGCTTTTCCACGATAATCTACAGAGAGTTCTCCACAGGTGGATTTGCCGTTCTTTCTAGCATCTATTAACGCTTGGACAACTTCAGCTGGATAAACATTATATCTAACTGATACAAGAGCAAGATGTTCGCCTAACGTGGATTTTTTTTGCCTCAAATGTAACATTCCCCTTTCTACTTTTTTTAGAAACAGAGAAAAAACGTTCTACGTCCTTCTCAAGAATCCAAACGATTATACTTACACACGCTGTCTTCCTATATTAGTCTGACTGTTAAAAGATGTATATTTTGCCTCTAACACGCCTAAAACGCTTTTTCAGACTTAAAGCAACAAAACTCTCAAAATAAAACATGCAAAATTAACATACAAGCTAAAATAGAAAAACTATAAAAAACTTCAAGCATTAAAATATTCATCCTCACTTATTTACACATGTCTATTTGGCTCTTATTTGCTGTTTTCTTAGGTGCGTGTTTAGATTAATAGGGTATCAGTTTATAAGCAACGTGTCCTATCCTTAGTTTGTGTGAGAGATAATTCTTACACACAACTATAGTAGTATAGGAGTTGAAATAGATAAATGTCATATGGTAACAGAGAGATGCACAAGGCAACCTGCGCAGACTGCGGAAATGAATGTGATGTTCCATTCAAACCAGACGGTAGCAGGCCAGTTTACTGCCGCGAGTGTTATTCCAAAAGAAGACCACCACGAAGATACTAAGCGCAAGCTTTTGCATCTTTAACATCTTCTAACTTTATTCTTTTTTAAATTTTTATACCCACAACATCAAACGCGTTCTACTCTAGAACCAATTTTAAAACGCCACAAAAGAGCAATAGACGCTATGAGGGCAATAGCAGCAATAATAAATATTAGTATCAATGAAAACTTTTTCAAAGAACCCCCATTATCATCCTCATTATAATTTGCTGTCCGTGGTCCTGTATCTATATTGTCCCATGTTGAGCCCGTGTACTCTTCGTCCCATGTTTCAAAAGTAACTTTTATTTTGCTAACATCATATGGTTGAGTAAGAGGATAATTGTCAATAAAATTATCATAGACACTATATGACGTTTTACCTATGCCGTATCCATTATCTTTACCTGTATAGTCTGACCAATAATTTCCCTCTTTACCATTATCCCACTTATTATACTCAGCATAATACGTAAAATTCGTGAAAGTTAACAGGTATGATTCATGAACTTCAAATACGTCTGAGTTATCTTTAAAACAATTCCAGTAAAAACTATTAAAATCCGACATGTAAAGACTAATCGCACTTGAGTTTATATTTGAAAAAAATGTTCCCAAAAACATAATTATTCAACGAAGCCGATAGGGCAATACCATTTTTACACTGGTACACATTATTATTAAAAACAAAATTATGCTCCCCACTATCCAAAGAAAGACCATTGTCCTCAGCAGTTACATTATTTTCATACACATAATTACCACGACCACTAGCAGATATGCCTGTACCAACATCATCACCACTATACGATACGAAATATTATTTCTACATACCCTGTTATACTCGCCATATATAATAATGCCGCCACCATACTCCCCCGTTATCGAATTCTGCGTTATCATGTTATGAGATGAAGAATATAGTCTCACTGCAGAATACCTTACATCATAAAGCTCATTATCAGCAATAATGTTATCATTGGAATTTGTCAACGTTATAAATGCATTACTAAGCCTGTTACCCTTTACAGTGTTATTATTGGAATTTATCAACGAAATATGCGTCTTACAATTAGTCACCACAGTATTTGATGTTCCAATAAGCTGTATAGACTGACTAAAACCCATATCCCTAAAACCTATATCCTCAACATTTTGAACAACCATATTTGCACAATTAACAAGAATCACCTGAAAAACACCATCAATAACCTGATTCGACTGCCCCTCAAGAAACACCAAAGGCTTACCATTTACAGTATTACCCAAAAAATTCTTTAAAATATTAATATCACCTGTGAAACAACAATCTACAAACGCATTATTTACAATAGCAATATCCCTAGATTATCGGGCGCCTCCCATACTGCATTAACACCTTTCGCAACAAAAGTATTCCCCGAAATAACAAGACCCTTAACACTACGAATATCAATAGCAAAATACCTATCTCAAAATAACTATCAACTATCTCATTATTCAAAGCCAATTTTGATGGACTATTAAAGAGATTAATTCCCGTTCCAAAATTAACTATACGAATGTTCCTGATTACAATATTGCTCCTATCATAAAGCCCAATAGCTACCCCACTATTTGCCCCCTGAATAGTTTTCCCTGCACCATCAAAAATTATACCATCACGCTCAATATTAATAAAAAATCACCCCATTTGCAACATCACTCTCCAAATCACCCATAAGCGTATAGACATTCCCCTCTCTATGTATCTTATCTGTCCCCTCAACATCACCAGACGATGTTATCCTAATACCCCCATCCTTAGCTGGAAAACTACTACCCTCTACAGACTCTAACGTATATGTCCTAAATGATAATAAAAGTACCGATAGCAAAATAAAAACCAAAAACAAATTCCTAGACACTACACGCGTTATACTCTTAGTGACCATAAGCGTTCAAAACATGTAACTGACACAATTATTTATTACTTCCCATAAAGGAACATCTTCTAACTGTTTCTAAAAATTAGCACACAAATTTACAAGTAAAAGAGACCCTTTTTATTTTTCAATAAACATTAAATTCCCAAGGAAACACCATGAAACAATTCATAATCACCTCACAAGCAGGCAAAAGACTAATAGGCAAAGCCTTAGCCGTTAACCCAACAGTAATAAACGCAGCAAAAAACAATACATTAGCTATCATCGCCGGAACAACAAAC
>WRGM01000034.1 GCA_009787175.1 Candidatus Bathycorpusculum fermentans
CGTTTTAATAACCAAATGGGTAATCAGAATTATCTGAAAAAGTTACCACACAACCGTGTATGCTACTTATGGATGCATGGAAAAAAACACAACAACCACCCAACCACCCAGACTAACCCTAAAGGGTGTTTTAATAAAAGTATGAACCACTATATCTGATCGTCTTTAAGATAATCCAGCATTTCTTTAACACTAACAATCTTTATACCTCTAAAACTCTTAAGCGACAACAAATGATCATCACCCGAAACAATAAAATCCACTTTCCCATCATAAGCCGTCTCAAGAACAATATTATCCTTAAAATCCCTCTCAACCACACTAAACTTTGAGGTAACAACCACAAAATCAGCAACTTGCATCAAAACCTGAACAGTCCTATGAACCTCATCATCATTGTTATAAACTTTGAATTTGGGTCTTTGCATAACATTCTCAAATTCTCTAAGCAATAAATCTGACGTAACTATTGTAAACTCATCTAACATACCTTTCCTTAAAAGCAGCGAAGGTGCACCATCAGAAAGTATGGCACTAATCAAAACATTAGTATCAAATACAATACGAAACATCATCAATATTTCATCTGTTTGCCGCTCTGACTGCATCTACTTCTTTTTGAATTTCTTCAAAAGACATCTTTAACCCTTTTTTAGACATTTGTTTAACTATGTCATCCCATTCTTTAACTATATCGGGGATTTCTAATTTTTTTAATATGAGCAGGTTGTCTTTTTTGTAGACTAAAAGTTTAGTTTTTGGGGTTAGGTCTAGTTCTTTTCGTAGCACTTTGGGGATGACTACTTGGCCTTTTTCGCTCATTACTGTTACTTCAGCATCCATCACATTAATCACCAGTAGGAATATCATACTTTCAACTTATAAAGCTTCGCAACATACAACAGATAGCATCTATAAAATTATGCTTAAAAAATAGGAGTTAAAAGGTCTACTCGTCGAGAAAGGCGTGTAGATGATGTGTTGTTTGGGTATCTGTTGTCACAGATGGTTTAGCTTTTTTGGTAGTGGGGGCGGGGTTGGTTTTTTGTTTCTCAGCAGTGGTTTGCTGTTGGCCTAGTTGCATTCGTGCGACGGTACTTTGCCAAGGGCTACTGGAAGCTTTGCTACTGCGGAAGGCAGCCCAATCATTTGAGCTAACTCTAAAGTGGAAAGCACTATGGGCTGGCGTTTTTTAAAGGCCATAAATAAGCAAACAGCTAAACCAGCCGCCAAAACAGGCAACACTAAATCTACCACAGAAATGGCAGAGGTGATAAAGTTTAGAGGATTAAACCATCCCAAACCCCATGCAAACAAAAGAAGTATAAAGGGTATTGTCCACCAGAGGTTGCAGAGTACATTATTTCTTAAGTGATGTTTTTTGGGTGTTTTAAGTTTGAATGTTAAGGTTTGGTTTTTGTGGGTTTTAAAGGTTCTAAAACGGTTCATAACAGAGGGTAAAACACTCTTAACCCCGTTGGCATTTCTGGTTGTATCATAAAGTATTTTAATGTGTGAGTGGTTGGTTGTTTTTAAGAGATTGTCATAAAATGATTGTATATATTAAAAACAATTTAGAAGCGACATTTGATTATTTTGCGGAAAAGTTTGAAAACTTGAAAGATTATGAAGTGTTGGAAGTAACAGATGATTCAAGCTTTATCTGTGTAGAATATGATAAGGAGGAAATTTATGTATCTTTTGAGTCTGTGCTTAGCAACTTGGTAAAAATCTCCATTGACCGTGAACCTACAATAACTTTTGGTATTAACAGTAGATTCATAAATTATTTTACTGACTGGTCTGGCTTCTTTGCTCAAAGAAATATCAGAATTAATGAACGTATAGAAAAATGTAAAAATGCCATAGCCGAATACATTTTTACATGTTTAGAAGAAATCAGCACTAAAGAAATAGTTGTTAAACCAAACTTTGATATGCTAGCGGTTCTTCAAGCTTTACAATGGCTATTTAAGGCTAAACAAATAACCAATGAACAGTTTTTGCAATATCAAGCAGAAACTGTTCAAGTAGCACTAAATCATGCAATAGAGAAAAAATAAATATAAAGAAAAAGTATCTGTCTTTTTGCTGATGGAAAATAATTCAAGTTATGCCTTGAACGCTCTTAACATACGGTCTAATAGGCGGGCACGCTTCCAGTTTACCTGTATGCAAAAATGCTCTAAATCTGCATCCCAAACTAATTGACACTTGAACATGTAGCCCTTAATCTTCATATCTTCCCCAGTCACACCATAAACAAACTTGATAGGCTTTGTTTATGGCTGGCTCACTGTGACTCCCTGACAACCTTCAGTTGTGACTGATTATGTCTTCGGGTGCCGAGCGCATCTAATTGACCTTCAAATCGAAGGGTCAAAGACCCTGTCGTCACATTACAGGAAATACCGCGTCCATTCGGTATTAACACCTCTCAAATTAGGTGTTTTTACCTAGTCTGCTAAAGGACACCAAACACTACACAAAAAAGAATTGTAAGTTACATAAGAATATCCCTACATAACCTACTATAGAGTATCTTTGACAAACATCACAAAAGTGTATAAGTGTTCCTCTTTAATACGCCTTAACGGGTAAAAATCATTGACAAAGAAAACTTTAGGGGTTTGCAAACTCAGCACAAAAGGACAAGTGACAATTCCGTCTGAAGCGCGTAAACGATTCCAATTTGATTTGGTGATTTACTGCTTTTTATTGAAGAAGATGGTAAACTCGTCATTATAAAAGGCTGACAAAAACGCCATAATAGACATGGTGTGACAAATACACTAAGTGTACATGATAGTGTAAGTGTGACAAAGTAACATAGTATACTAAATACTGTTCACGGTGAATGTTCATAGCAAAACACCGTTTTTTTTTACGACAAATTCACGGATTTACAGCCATTTACCACAATTTACCCATATTTACAATTTAGAAAACTGAGAAAAATAGAGCATTTTTAAAAGAACGAATAAACACACAAAGTCACACAAAATACACATAAAATCACGTTTACAAACAGTTTTCGCTATGGTGTTATCAAAAGTGTGCAAATAACACCATACACCCATAACACATAACACCATCAATAACACCATAAAATTACAGTTAAATACCTATTGCACAGTTTATGGACATTATTGCACACCTCTACTGCACACTTTAACGTATTTTCAAGCGTTTATTGTAAAATCCAGATTTCTTCACGCGAGCCATTAACATGAAAACGAGCAAACAAAGACACAGCTAAATCAATGAGAGCATTGTAAAAAGGATTATTAAGCGGTTTTACTTTTTGTATTTGCGATGGTTATGAGATGTCTTAAGTGTGGGAGCGAACATTGTGTAAAAGCAGGATTTAATCACAACAGACAACGATACAAATGCAAAAACTGCGGACGACAAAACACCCAAACCAAAAACAAAAACACCACCAAACAAACCTTCACACTACATCCCCACATAGCTAGATTATCAATGAATACTATTGACCGCATACTCAAAGCGACACCTTCCACCATCCTATACTAGGCAAAAAACTTTACCCTCAAAACATATCAAAAACCCTACTCCACAAGACGAGGTTATTATTGAGCTTGATGAAATGTGGCATTTTTTACGTTCAAAAAAAACAAGACCTGGGTCTGGAAGACGTACTGTAGAACTACCGACAAGCTTGTTGATTAGGAATGCGGAAACCGAAACACCCAAACACTAAAAAAGATGCCTGACCATCTCCAACAGTTGAAAGTCAAGGTTTTCTTTGCAGATAACTGGGAAGCTTATGCAGAATTAATTCCACAAGAGTTGCTTACTCAGACCAAGGCTCAAACGCATGGAGGGGAGCCGGAATAATTTTAGTCAGAGACATTGGTGCGGGCGATTTCGTCGTAAAACCTGTATTGTTTCAAAAAGTCTGCATATGATTGATTTAACTGTGTCTTTGTTTGCTCGTTTTCATGTTAATGGCTCGCGTGAAGAAATCTGGAATCTTGTGTGTAATCCCTTTT
>WRGM01000035.1 GCA_009787175.1 Candidatus Bathycorpusculum fermentans
TTCCATTTGATCGTATCCGTGTGTTTGGATACGATCATGTATGTTATCACCCTATATAAAATTGCATGTTATTTTTGCACAGTTCCTAACCTGACTCACGCAGTATATCCTCAGCATAAGACGATTAGACTTTGCTATTGCTTTGGCAAATTGCCTTGTTATGAGGCTGTATGAGGAGATAGCAATAGATGATGCTATACTTTCTTGTAGAATGAGACGACACTTTATATATGAATTGTTTAGAGCGCTATTTAGTGTTAAAGACCTAAATATTATTAATGTTGCCAGGCATCCGTAAAGTTTGACGTGAAACAAATATGTAACTGTGCATACATTAATAAGTGTGTTATTTATGAAAAGTCGGCAGTGAGTTATTATTTGGCAGGTTATTTGGTGAAATCGTTTGTCTTCAAGAGAAAATTTCAATCTTTAACTTTTAGAAAAGAAACCTTTATTACTATTGTTCAGTTGAAAATTTTTTCTTATTGATGTGGAAAGCATGGAAAGCATTCTTGAATACTTATACTTGGGCGCAAAAAACGATCCTGAGCGTTGTGTGTTCAATTTTTTAGATTACAGTAAAGAACCCTTTGGCATGCAGCCAATTAGTGTAAAGCAATTGTATGATAAATCTCGAGATATTGCTGCTACTTTAAAAAGAAAGGGCGCAAAAAAGGGTGATAGAGCTATCATTTTTTCTATGCAGGATGCAGGTACAGTTTATGCAATTTTTGGCTGTATGATGGAGGGTGTCATATTTACCGTTATTCCGCCGCCTATTGATGAGGCTAAGCTGTCTCGTTTTATTTCTGCTCTTAACTCTTGTAAACCAAAATTTCTCATATCCAATTATGCCATAGAGAAGGAATCAAATAGAGATATTCTTAAGCCTCTTCTCAAGAAAGCTTTTCTGCATGTTGTAACCTTAAAGCGTATATATACTGACCAGATAGTTAGAGATGAAAAATATACACCTCTTAATGCTTATAAAAAAGCTGACCTTGTATATCTACAGTATACTTCAGGCTCTACCTCTGAGCCTAAAGGTGTTATGGTAACACATGGAAATCTTATGAGTTGCCTTGACAATTGCAAAGATGCCTTTGACTTTACAAATGGCTACAATCTTGTCTCTTGGGTTCCCTTTTATCACAATATTGGATTGATAGTTACTATCTTTATACCCCTCCTAGCTGAGACTGGTATAGCATATTTCATACCTACTCTTCAATTTTTGCAAAAACCAACAATTTGGTTAAAGGCTATATCTGATTTCAAAGTTAACGCAACTGTAGCTCCTAATTCTGCATATGAGGTATGTACAAAGCTCATAAGTAAGGAGGAGGCTAAACAATATGATTTATCACATGTAACTCTTCTAATTAATGGTTCAGAATTTGTGTACTCTCATACTATAGAAAAATTCTGTGACCTATTTAGTATTCCTCAAAAAACTTTTGCGGCAGGGTATGGCTTATCTGAATGCGTTTGTGTCGCTACAATCTCTCTAATAGCCTATAAATGTCAAAAAATTGATGTTGACCAATATTTAGCTGGCAGATTTATTACAACTGAAGATGAAAAACACAAGTTAGTGGTCAGCCTAGGTAAACCGTTAAATAATTTGAAGATTTTAGCTGTACATGAAGATGGTTCTCTTTGTGCAGAAAATGAAATTGGCGAAATTTACATTCAAGGTAGTAGCGTTTGTCAGGGTTATTGGAAAAATTCTGCGGAGACAAAACGTTTTCATACAACTGTTAACGGCGTTGACGGCTTTTTTTACCGTACATGTGATATGGGCTTAATCTTTGAGGGTGATCTTTATCTTACAGGTCGCTTAACAGAGATGATTATTGTTAACGGTAAAAACATTTTCCCAAGCGATATTGCTCTTTTACTGCAACAACGCTGTCCTCTGTTGCAGAAAGAAAACATTTGTGTTTTCTCTATTCAAACTGATAAAAAAGAAGAACCGGTACTCTGCTTAGAGAGCGATAATTACCCCTTTGCTCCCTTAATGCGTGATATTACTCACGCTGTGGCGCAGTCATATAATTTCTCATTTAACGACATTGTTTTCGTCAGAAAAAACACTTTCCCACATACTGATAACAGAAAAATCAAAATAAACGCCATCAAACAGCTCTATGAACAAAACAAGTTAGATATTTTATATAGCACAAAAACCTCGCAGACTAGGGCTGATGCAAATAATGATCTATTAAATGATATTCCACTTAGCTTATCTACAAATGCTTCTATAGACGAAATAAAGACCTATGTAAGAGCTGTGTTCAAACTGTTTATTAGCCATATGGATTTTGATGATGATACCCTCTTTACAGACTTAGGCACAAACTCTCTTACAGTCGTTGAAATGCTAAGCAAACTGGAACGCCAATCTGGTATAGAGCTAGATATTAGACAAATTACCCGCTCCTTAACCGTAAATGACCTGGCACACCATATACAATGTGTCATACGAGGAGAAAAACAGAAAACCATCGACTTATCAACAGAATGCAATCTATCAGACGACATACGACCACAACATAACTACATTCTACAACCCGAGCAATGCCACAACATTTTCCTCACAGGCAGTACAGGATTCCTAGGCGCTTACCTAATTCGATCTTTAATCAACCAAACTAATAATGCCAACAAAAATCTTACAATCTTTTGCCACGTAAGAGCAGAAAATCAACAAAAAGCAATGGAACGCATAATTAATAATATGAAATTCTTCCACTGCTGGGACGAAAAATTCAAAGACAAAATAGTAGCAATACCTGGAGACTTAAAAAAACCTCAACTTGGCATAGAAAACAACCTATATTCTCACCTCTGCAATACAATTGACACAGTATATCATAATGGCGCGATACTAAATTTCCTATTTCCCTATAGTCAACTTAAACAGACAAATGTCAACGGCACAATTGAATGCCTACGCTTTGCCTGCACAGGAAACCCCAAATATTTCCACTACATCTCATCCTACAGCGTATATGACAACCCTAGCCACTTTAACAAAACATGCTTAGAAACTGACCCATTAACATCTTATGACGGTTATTTCTTAGGATATTCTGAAACAAAATGGGTGGCCGAAAAACTTGTCTTAGAAGCAGCTGCACGAGGTTTACGAATTACACTATATAGACCTGGTGAAATTGCGCCTTCTATAAAAGAGAACATCTGGAAACTAGAAGATATGATAAGCCGCACTATTGTCGGATGCATACAAATGAGCGCCGCACCAGATATAGATGTACACCTTCCCCTTACCCCTGTAGACTATGTAAGCAACGCAATTATCCATATATCTCGACAAACAAAAGCCATCGGTAAATGTTTCAACCTTACCAACAAAAAAACTACAGACTTTAAAACAATATGTCACCTTACCAAAAAAGCAGGATACACCTTAGACGTCTTACCCTATACAGCATGGACCAAAAAATTAGCTGCCTGCTCCTTTGAAGAAAACGCGTTAAGTATACTATCCCGACTATTTACAGACAAACGTAAAGACGGCGAAGGATTAACTGAAAGATACGGAAACAGACAAGACCATATCGATACATCAAACACAGATGCACTACTTGAAAACAGCGAAATTAGCTGCCCACCTATAGACGAAAACACATTCTACAAATACTTAGAACTATTCACTAAAATGGGCTACATCTCAAAAAAACCATGATTTCCTCTAACGATAAAAAATAAAGTTAACACTAAAAATAAACTCTACACAATATACCTACAGAAAATCTGAAAAAACGTGTAACAGTGGTGATATCAGACTGCGCAATAACCTGACAAAATTCGCCAAGACCACAACACATAGCGGTACAGAATTAAATGTACACTGTATATAGTGTTTGATAAAAATTTTTTAGCGTTTTTGCGCAGTCTGATATCTGCACGTTTTATAAAAAACCTAGCAGAATACCTGCCGCGTTAGCGGCAGGATGAATGCGTCAGGTCTATTAGTGCCATAGCCGTAGTTTTCGTCA
>WRGM01000036.1 GCA_009787175.1 Candidatus Bathycorpusculum fermentans
AAGTGCGTGGGGTGTTTGGATAATGCGGTGTAGTTTAGCATGTGTTTTCCCTAAAAGTCATTTTAATCGTTCCGCGACTAATAAAACCTGTGATTCGCAGCCAAAAACTTAATATGGACTAAGGTCTAATATATCCTAAGGGTAGCCATATAGCAATCATTATCACAAACAAAAGATTTTTTTATTAGCACAAGAAAGTGGGAAAAACTTTTTTGAGCAGGATTTGAATCAAACTATAGATATGGAGACTTTTATAGATATGCTTGTTGATACGTTTCTTTCTTATAGTGCATTGAGGGGGGGCATCTGAAAGTCAACTGTTGCAAAAAGTTTCCTCTAAAAAGACTGACAAACCTATGGTTTAACATTAAACCATAAAATCAATATATCTCCAATTTGATTTATGCTTTTAAATTCCAAGTTAACAGCCTCTTGGGCTTTAAGAAAACCGGAACCTTCAACTAGCGTAGGTGCATCGTATCCACCCCATATGGTGGGTGTAATCCAAACAAAGAGTTCGTCTACAAGTTTTTGTTCAAAAAAACTCCAACGCACTTCCCCTCCTCCCTCAACTAGTACACGTTTAACTCCATAATTTGCTGATAGTTCAGCTAGCACTTCTTTTATGTCAACTCGCTTTTGACTTGAAGAATACAGTATATCAACGTCTTTGTTTTTCAATAGTTCAATTTTATCTTTGAGCGCATCTTTAGTTACAGCTATTAACGTTGTTGGTCTAGCTGCTTTTGTTGTTGGTGTGCTGTTTTCTTTTGGGTCTAGGATTTTTGAGTCTAGGGGTGTTTGTGCTTGACTGTCTAGTATTACTCTTATGGGGGTTTTGCCTTCTGCTTTTCGTACTGTAAGTGTTGGATTGTCAGCTATTACAGTGTTAACTCCAATTATTACTGCATCAACACTGGCGCGTATATTATGTAATATCTGCTCATGTTGAGGCTTCATGTATTGCGAAAATTCGCGACCTTTACGGTTAGCAGGCGCTATTTTCCCATCTATACTCATGAATCCCCCAACTATAACATGTATGCCATCCATATTTATCATACCTTTACTGTATTATTATACTGCATTCTAAATAATTGATGTTTAGGCTGTTTCTTTACTGCTTTTATTGATATATTAATCAACGGTAAAATGGTTTTTTTACGCTTTCTGTATTCCTCTGGTGTAGGGACTGATGTAGCGTTCTTTTTATAAAAAACGTTTGTTATATCTTATTTATGCGATAAGTATAGCACCTACAATAGGTGGTGGTTCTGGTATTGAGTTTGTAGCTGCTAGGATTATTGTGTAGCATAATATGTAGAATGTAAGCCATGCGAGGAAGTATATGCCTATGCCTGTCATTGTTATCTTTGATGGGGTTTCAACACTGTTTCGGTATTTCGCTTGTAGTAAACGTAAGGATAATAAGTAAATTAGTAAGGTAAGTGTAATTGAGTAAAGTATAGCTGGTGTTCCATCTATTCCTATTGTGGTTTCTAAAATTCTTGACGCAGCAGCGCATATTGCTCCAGAAGTGATTCCTAATGCAATCCTTATGCAGTAAATCGTTTTTATAGTATTCATTTCCCTTTTTCCTCTTATCCTTATCAATAGGCTTATCATTATAAAATGTGGCTTCTATAAATGACTTCTCTTTAAGAAAACCTTTTTGCTGCTTTTTACCTTATTTTTACTCAAATGTAGCTAAACTTTATTTTATAAGACTATACTTGATATGCCTTAGACTGGTGATTTGTTTGCCTAAAAATGAGTTTACAAGTTTCGATGTTGCTGCGGCAGTAAAAGAGTTAAAAGAGCTAGTTATCAGCTCGCGAGTAAATAATATTCACCAGTTTGACCAAAAAACTCTAGTGTTTAAGCTGCACAAAACTAACATGCCGCCTGTTCGTTTGGTAGTTGAAGCAGGTCGAAGAATTCATTCCACTGTTTATGCTGAGGAGAGTCCTGCTGAACCGCCAGCGTTTTGTATGACTTTGCGTCATTATTTAAGAGATTCTTGGTTTGATAGTATAGAGCAGTACGAGTTTGAACGAATTGTAATTTTAGGTTTTAGAACAAAAACTGGTCTGTTACGGCTTGTAGTGGAACTATTTAGTGATGGTAACTTTATACTAGTTAATCCTGATGGTGTAATAATTCATGCGCTTTTTTTCAAAAAAATGCGTGACCGCAACATTTTGCGTGGAGAAAAATTTTTGTTTCCGCCGTCAACTGGTAAAAGCCCCTTGAAGTTGGCGCAGTCGGATTTGCAAGTCGCGTTTGAAGCATCAGGTGATGTTGAGGTTGTTCGTGTACTTGCCCGCTCTATTGGTTTTGGTGGAACTTATGCTGAAGAAATTTTACTTCAAGTAGATATAGAGAAAACAGTACTGTGTAAAAATTTAACTCACGAAAACATCGTTAACATGTTCAATGTACTACAGGCATTATTATCATGTTTGCTTGAGGGCAAATTTGATTCTTGCATAATTGTTGACGCGGATGATAATGAGGCATATTTAGATGTTGTTCCTCTGCGTTTGCGACGTTATGAAGGACGCGTGACTAAGTGTTTTCAAACATTTAATGAGGCTCTCGATGAGTTCTTTTTAAAAGTTCGAACTACTGAGAAAGCGTTAGTAAGTGTTGAAGTTGACAAGCTGCAGTCTGAGCAGAAGCGTCTTAAACGTATGGTTGATGACCAGACAAAGGCTCTTGCGGAGGAGGAGGCTAAGTCTGAGCGAGATAAAACTATTGGCAATACTATTTATGCTCATTTTAACATGTTTGAAGACTTTTTAAACAAACTTGTTGCTGCAAACCAACATAGAGTTGAGTGGAGTAACATTTTTGCGCAGGTTTTAGCCGATAAAGCGGCTGGCAAGGTACCTGAGGTGTATGTTGAAGGTGTTGATGCTAAGAATTTGGTTGTTAATTTTTTTGTTGACGACCTGCGTTTTGGTCTGAATTTGCGTTTGTCAATTTTTGATAATGCTAATGAGTACTATGAACGTGGAAAACGGTCTAAACAAAAATCTACAGGTACCATTGCAGCTCTTGAGACGTCTAAGCGTAAACTTTTAAAAATTGAGCAAGAGTTAGCTGAGGCTGAGCATATACGGAGTCTTAAACCTGCAGAAATGCTTGAAGCTCTTGCGAAGCGTAAAATTGAGGCTAAGGAGTGGTATGAAAAGTTTCGTCATTTTACCACATCTGAGGGGTTTTTAGTAGTTGCTGGAAAAGATGTTGTAACAAATGATATTTTAATAAAAAAGTACACTCTTCAAGAGGATGTAGTGTTTCATGCAGAAATTACCGGCTCACCTTTTGTCGTAATTAAAGCTGAGGGCAAACCTATTACTGATAAGGCTTTAAATGAGGCGGGTGAATATGCTGCAGCGTTTTGTCGTGCTTGGCGTGAAAATGTTGGCTCTGCAGATGTTTACTGGGTAAAAGTTGACCAACTAACTAAAAGTGGTCCTTCGGGCGAGTCTATTCCACATGGCGCTTTTTTTGTCGTTGGAAAACGTAATTGGATGCGCAATACGCCTCTTAAAACAGCTGTTGGCGTAATAGTAGACGGGGAAATTGCCTACTTTACCGGCGGCTCTATAGAGGCTGTTCGCGCAAAAGCTAAATCATATGTTGTAATTGTACCTGGTGATTATCAAGGTAAAGACTTGCTAAAAATGGTGCTAAAAACCATTATGCTAAAACTCTCAAAAGAAGATAAAGAAAAACTTGGAAAAACCTCTATTGAACAAATACGCGAATTCATACCCTACACCAAAGGCACAATAAGTCAAAAACATAGCTAAATAGCAGAAAAATGTTTAAATGCACTATAAACGAGGAATATAAGAATAGACACATAATTGGACCCGTAGCTCAGCTAGGTGGAGCGCCAGACTCATAATCTGTTGGTCGTTGGTTCAAATCCGACCGGGTCCACCATTCATCCTTATGCGCTATATCCTTTTCTTGTGTAAAAATAGTTTTTTTTAGGAGAGTGTTTACTTATGGATAGTTTTTCGGTATTTTGGTCTCTGTAAGGTGGTAAGTGTGTGAAAAATGATGAAGAAATACGTGACTTA
>WRGM01000037.1 GCA_009787175.1 Candidatus Bathycorpusculum fermentans
TTTTTATGAACCTGTTTTCTAGATGCGAGTAGTACGGTAGCGTTTAGAGCAAATAACTTTTCAAAAGAGTCATCTGGGGTCTTGCTTTCTATTTTTTTGCGTGTATCATCAATTAAGAGTAATGTATGCTCGTTATTACATAAATTTGTCATATATGTCCAAGCATCATCAGCACGCTTATCTCCAAGACCAGTAACATCTTTTATTATACTGCTGCTTAGGGTATCATCGTAGTGTAGAAGTGCAAGGTGTTTAAACGGGTGTTCTTTTATTGTGTTGTTTGCGAATTCCGCATATATTCTTTTAAGTATTTCTGATTTGCCAATACCGCCCATACCAGTTAAGCAAATATGAGGCTTGTTGTTTTGTAATTCTTGGCAGAGATTCTTAACAAAATCCTCTATATCCTTTAGGTACTCGTTTTTCCAGCAAGAGACCTTGGGAGTTAAAATATAATCAGGGTTAACAGAAGATTTATCTATTTTTTCACGGCTCTTCAAAAGGCGGTTATTCTCTACTTGAAGTTGGGCCATAAAGCTTTTGTAAGCTTCTTGATTTGAATTCTTACTGAGTTGTCTGATAAAATTTAACTCGAAACATTCAATATCCTCTTTAGTGAGTTGTTTTATTGTTTCGCTAATAATTTGTGATAATTTTTCAGTGTTATCTGACTGTTCAGTTAATGACTGGAAAGTTGTTGAAACCGTTTTTTCTTGCCATTTTTGTTGTTTGGCTGTATCTTTCCAAGCCGCTATTAAACAGTTTTGAAGCTGATCAATACCCGATGATGGGTTACATTTTTTATATACTCCGCATGCAACCTGCAATAGACCAACAAAACTAGTTACGGCACTAAGCTTCTAACGCCATAGACAAACCCCTATAGTATAAAAAAATGGTATGTGTTTAGTCTGAGTTGAGATTTATAGACGATATGATGCTATTGTTGCAATGTTGGCTACTTTTCCATGGCACCTAAACACATACGTCTATTTTATCTGCTTCAACTTATTTGGCTGTTTTAAAATTTTTTTGGCGTTATCTCCTCCTTTGACTGTGATGTTGTTTTTTTCCACAATTTTTCGCGTTTCTTGATCAAATGGGCCTAGACAACGCTCTTTTGAACCTTTTCGGGCACAAAGATACGGATTACCCCTCGACAGTTTAACTCTAAACCACCAACCCGCACCAGCAAGTTCCAACAACAAACCCTCACCACCACTTTGCAAATCATTTCCCGTTAACACATCTGATTCACCCTCTATGGTTTCTTGTTGTTCGGGTTCCTCTGTAGGTGATGGTTGGGGTTCGAGAAGGGACAGAGTAACAGTTGTGGGGGTAGTTGGTCGTGTTTCGCTGATTTGGTCGGGTTTAGGGTTGTTGGTTGTTTGGTTGTCTATGGTTTTGGCAACTTCGATGGCCACCATTTCTGGGCGATCTGGTTCAAACCTTGCAGAATTAGCTACCAAGGTAGCTTGCCACTCCAAAAGCTTCGCCTTCAATGTTTCCTCATCAGCTTGACTGGGAACTATGAAAACTGTGGGGAACCCCATTTTTTTGTTTCGATGGTAATTGTTCTCTAAACGGTCCCAATGCCTATTTGGGTAACACTCTACTTCAACTGCAAAACTGCGAGAGTAATCCCATTTGGTCTGGTCAATAAACCCCTTTGCACCCTCCACTTTTGAAGCGGGTAGGGTAGGGGTAACGTACAGATCTGCAAGGCTCTCATCGGTTTCCCCATTGTCTACTCGTACAATCCAACCGTTTAACCAGTACACTTTGCGTTGGGTCATAATTGTTTGAATATGCTTAACCCCGCCTGCTTTCTCTCCTCGGAAGGTGGTGTCTAAGAGTCGTTTGGCTTTCTTGTCAGTTAAATCCAGTCTCCAAACCCGCGTACGCACATCTTTAGCTTTCAACTCTTTTCTACCATAAGCATAAGCTTCTTCACGTAGCTGACGCACTGTTTCTTCTTTGAAGGCTAGATAGGCTTCTCGTTTAGCGTTGTCAAAGGAGAGGTTTTTAAGAGCATTAGCAAACCCCACCTCCGAAAGAGCATATGGCTTAGGCTTAGAGGGATCATACAGTAGGTGATTTCGCAAGGTTTCCTCATCCACACAACCCCCAAACAACCGAACAGCCAAAAGAATAGCCCACTCCGCAGGAGATACAGGCCAATCAAGAAATTCTCGCTGCAAAGATTTGTTCTTCACTTGCCCCATTAACTCATCAACATCCACCTTTTCGCCATAATTTTTTAGGCTGTGCATAATTACCTCTTCAGGCTTACTAGAACCAACTTTATAGTCCAAAGTCTCTAACACCTGATATTCCCTGTTGCCACAGAAGGGGGTGGAGACAAAGAATAGGTGTCTTGGCAGGTTCATGAGGGTTTGATAGCCATACGTTTCGGGATAAAACTTTTCCAGCACACGAGCAGTATCTTTTCCTACACGAAAACTGATGATAGTTTCACAGGTCTGCGTGATAGCATCCTGAATGTCTTTACGATACTGCGTCAAATATTGACTTGCAAGTGTCATGAAGACCTTAAACTTCCGCAATGATTGTAGGGTTTCGGGGATGCTTTGGGTGGTGTACCTGTAAGCCTCATCCACATATACATAGAAGGGTACACGATCCATTTCAGGGGTATCTTCACGAGACATACCCGCATTGTACGTGGCTGATAGTATGAGGCTACCCAAAAAATTAGCCATATCCGACGTAATCACACCCTCAGGCAAATCCACAATAACAATTTTCCGCTCATCCATAGCCACCCGAAAATCAAAACAACTCTTCCCAGCCATAAAAACAGGAACCAAAACCCGCTCCTGCACAATACGATAAAGTTTAGTTAGAACTGCCATGGAAGCATCTTTTGGCATTTTATCATATTGTTGCTCCCAAAACACTCTCACATTACTATCCCGACACTTCGCCGTGAGCATCTCACGAAACTCTTCATCCGACAAAATCTTGTACAAATCCGGCAGTTTAGCATGTTCTTTCTCCATGAGTAGGTAGAGGGCATTTAGCAGGATCATGTCAAGTCTTGGACCCCACCAGCGTTCATAGATTTTCTCTAAGGTGTCCATGAACATTCGGGCGACCACATCACGTTCTCGTAGATCAGAGTATTCTAAAAAGTTGATTTGAACTACTCGGTTGTCATATTGATCTTGAAACGCTGACCAAGGATTAATGTAAATAACCCTATCCCGCTGCTCAGGTGGAATGTGAGTTAAGACGAGGTTTGTTAGGTCGCTGTGAGAATCTATAACCATAAAACCCTCACCATGATCAATATGTTGCTTTATCATAGAGAGCAAAAACCTTGTTTTACCACACCCCGGAAAACCCATAACCAACGAATGAATACGATCAGACGCATAAATCCCCCGCTTCAACTTTTTACCCACAGCAGGATCTATCTCTGCATCAACACCCAACACATGAAGCCTGTTTTTAATTTCTTTTGAGTTTACGTTTTGACTGCTCACATTATGAACCTCGTCTGCAAAAACATGTTCTCAGCTTTAAAAAAGCAGAAACATCAAACAGTGGATGCGTAAGTTTGATGATGGAACAATGCAAAAACCCCCTAAAACCAGGATGCCCCAACAAAGATATTGCGGTATACCTACAAATTACTCAAGAAAAATTATCCATCTGTCAACAATGCTGGACAATTCTTTCTGAAACAACAGAAGACTGGGACAAAGAAACACTAAAAGATTAAAAAGCAAATGATATAACAAAAGTACTACAACCAAAAAATCGTAAGTTTTGAGAAGATTTTTAAAACCTGCCAGACCTTATATGCTAATAGACCTTAGTCTCTATTGTTTTTGGTGTTTTTAATGGGGTTTTTGGTTGTTTGTTTGATTTTTTAGATTATTAACGATCCTGATATGCGAAAGTTGACTATACCACAGGCTATCTCAGTCATAGTGTCATAGTGTTTAAGCCGATTTCTAAACTCTTCTCCAAAAATACGAAACTTTTTCACCCTACTATTAGTATGCTCCACAACAACCCTAACTGACGCTAAGAGCTTATTAAACAACTTTTGAGCCTCAGATAACGCTCCAGCCTTAACACCCACTTTACCCCTGCCAGGCGTCTTTTTCTT
>WRGM01000038.1 GCA_009787175.1 Candidatus Bathycorpusculum fermentans
TTTAAAACTGACATGACAGTGTTCTGACTGATACGCAAGACGCGTGAGATGTCGCGTATTCCGCTGCCGTTTAGGGACATTTTTATTATTTGTTGTTTGGTTTGGGGTGTGGCTCCATTGTTTTTGTAGGTGGTTTGAAAGGTTTTTTGCAAGAGTTGCATTTACAACGTGGGGTTCCATTTGGTTGTTTGCCCATTTTTACTACATTTTCGCTACTACAATGTATACATTTTACAGGTATGTTTACCACAACTAATCATCATCATCATGATAACATGCGCCATTTCACTTATAAACTAGTTTGAGGCATGACCTAAATTTTTCAATAAGTAGATGTATTTATAGACAGATTAACTACATTTGTATGTGGTCTGTTTTGTTTTATTCTGTATCTTCTTCTGTTGCTGTGGCGGTTGTTTTTTCTTTTTCTTGTGGGATTTTGTCTGTTAATAGTTTGTATTTTCTTGCGTTTGTGTCTATTATTTCGTTTTCGAAGAGTTTGCGTAGGGATTTAAAAATGTTTTTGGATGGTAGTCCGGTTTTGTCTGCTAATTCTTGGAGGGTTAATTCTTTTCCTTCTGTTTTTAATGTTTTTATGATTGCTTCATCGACTTTGTTTAATTTCATCATTGACCACTCATTAACGGTTTTCTTTTTCATTATTATCGTTAGGGTTTTTCAATTTTACGGTAGTTAATGTTTTAAAAAATAATGCTTTAAAGGCAGTATGAGTATATGTGTTGCTGTTGTGGCTAGTTTGGTTCGTGAGTTTATATTATTTTCGCGTATAGGGCAAACTGATTCAAAATTTAACAGTTTGCATGATGCAGGAAGATTAGATATTATGCATGAGTGCATAGTTAGCAGCCTTTTTTTATCTCATGGCTTACGGCGAGATGTGGTTTTTCATGCAGTTTTAAATGGTCCACCGCATCCTCCTGTGCATATCAAAATGGATGGAGAAACACTCTATGATGTGCGGACGGATATGGATACTTGGCAGGGCATAATTAGGAAAGTATTGGCAGGTAAACAGCATCCGGGAATTAGTAGAGATAATACCAGTTTTGAAGCCCTGTTAAAGTCAAAAGCTGAAGGGGATAAGTGTAAGATATATGTGCTAGAAGAGGACGGAGGGGAGGCGGGTAAAATGGAATTTGGAGAAAAACCAGTATTTATTTTAGGTGATCATGTGGGTATGCCTAAAAAGGCAGAACTTTACGCGTTAAGATTTGGAGAAAAAATCAGCTTAGGAAAAACACCATACCTAGCAGCATCCTGCATAACAGTAATCAATTACATATTAGACCAAAAAATTAAAGGCTAAATATCCAGAGGATTATGAGGTAAAATGTTCATATCCGCAGTGGTTAATAACCTGCTTTCTACCGCCCGCCTGTAGAAGAACTATTTCCCTATGCTCTGTCGCTCTACCTATGGCAATTAATTTGCCGCCTACCTCCTCAACAGCTTTTTTTGCAGCATCCCACTTTTCAGGCGGCACCGTTAAAACCAACTCATACTCCTCGCCACCGTATAAGGCTAAGGACTCTGCATTTAACCCGTTTTGCTGCGCAAACTCGACAGTTTCCACCGCAACAGGCACCAGGTCGAGAGTAAAACCTACATTACTCATACGCATTAACTCATGCAAACTCCAAGCTAGACCATCACTGCTATCCATAGATGCTGAAACGCAGCCAGATTTTGAAAGCGCTAACCCCTCAACTAACCGCGCAACAGGCCTAAAAACAGCATTCTCCAAAACCAAACGTGCCCTAGAAGAAGCAACATAGGAATCATCAAGTAGCAAACGCAGACCAGCAGAAGATTTACCAAACACACCCGTAACAGCTAAAACATCCCCAGCTTTCGCGCCATCACGTAGCATTAAAACACTCTTAAAGGCTTTACCGTAAAGAGAAACAGATATAGTCAAATCACCTGTCTCACCCGTATCTCCACCAACAATATACGCACCATACTCCCGCGCAGCCGCATTCAAACCATCAACAATCTCAACCACAGACTCAACAGTAGCCAAACAGTTAGGCAGACCAAGCGCAACTAGAGCAGCAACAGGCTGTACCCCCTTAGAAGCAAAATCACTCACACACATAACAATAGCCTTCCGCGCCGCATCATACAAACACATCTTAGCAGGAACATCCGTCTTAGCCACTAACATATCAACCTTCAAAACAGCCACCTCACCACCATCATCACTATTATCAATAGACACAGCGGAGACATCATCACCAAACGGAACAGCCATATTTGGCATTAACTCTAAACGCTGACGAAGCAAATTAATAATCCCACGCTCACCCAAACTATCTACCGCAACCATAAAAGAACCCTTACAGTAGAAAGACAAACAAGCAGATAAATACACCTAAAAGCCAGTTAACGTAGCTAACATTTAAAAACTATTTGCACCATTCTCAATATAAACAGCGCCTCGATAGCTCAGCCCAGTAGAGCGGCTGCCTCGTAAGCAGCAGGTCGCGGGATCAAAGCCCGCTTGAGGCTCCATCAGCCTGTGGGAGAAGCCTATCCACAAATGAATGGTTTGATACCGGCTTTTAAACTCTCAAAACCCAGTAAGAACATAACAACCTCCCCAGTTATTGATGAACCAATTCATGACTACGAAATACGCCTCTTCCGTTTCCGTCGCAACCTAAAAAAGGTGCATAATGGCGAGGTGGCACTACGGCTTTTAGACCACCTAGGCACCCTTGGACTCTCTCTAGGAAGAGTAACCAAATACGCAGGCCACTTAACAGTACTTCTACGCATGATAAACAGCAGCAATGTAGAACTAAAAACTATAACCAAAGAAGACATAGAAGCAGTAGTGGCGGCAATCAATGGAAGCAGCAGATATTCTGAGTGGACCAAGCACGATAAGAAATTGAAAGTGTTAAGTTAGGAATGATGTAATCATGTTTGGTGTTCCATTTATTCGAAATTGGGCAAAGAGTGACATAGTAAGGTCAACCATTTGTTTGCAACGGGACACTATACACGTCTTTAGTCGAAAACGGCCAAACCAATGACGCTGCCGAAAAATATTGCACTCAACACCATGCGTTTGCACCTTTGTTTGCACCAAAAATTCATACGGAACAAGTTCCGCACAAGCCTCCCAATTATCAGCAAAAAAACACAGCTACATTAAACTTCAAAAACCGATCCAACAGTAGCTTTAAGGTTTTACTGGCTCGGCTCCCGCATTCCCAATCAATGAGTTGATTGGTTGTACGGCAATTATGCTTTCCAGATCCAAATAGGAAGCAAACATCTAATGTGCCAAACTATAAAAAGCAAAAACAGTGTGCCCATAAAAAGCAAATAGACAAGGGGTTAACAGCAAAAGTGGTGTAGCAGTATTCAAAGAGTAGGAAGTGTAAATAAATAACTTGACCATTTATGTAGGGTGGAGCGTATAATAAAAGTGTCCTTTGGAAAAGGATGCTGCAACAATGGAAAATCGAATAAAACGAATGTTACCTCTGCTCAATGAACGCCAAAAAAGACTATTCCTAGCAAGTGAAGCCCTAAGCTATGGACACGGCGGAATCAGCCTAATTAGCCGCATCAGCGGGGCTTCAAGAAACACCATAAAAACAGGCATAAAAGAACACAAAACTGGAACAGACACAAGCAACTATGCACGTAAACAAGGCGGCGGACGACACTTCATCGAAACAAACAACCCCATAATTGCAGACAAAATCCTAGAAATAGCAGAACCAAAAACATTTGGCAACCCCACAAAAATCTTATCCTATACAACCGAAAGCTTACGAAAAATCTCAGACAAATTAACCCAACAGGGACTAAAGATCAGCCATACAACCGTGGGTAAAATATTACAATCAATGGATTATAGTAAACAAATTAATCAAAAAATGCTCCAAGTAGGCGAACCGCATCCAGAACGAAATACACAGTTTGAGCACATAAACCAAACCGCACAAAACTATCTAAAGACAGCAATACCAGTTATCTCGGTTGAGACCCAAAAGAAAGAGCTTATAGGAAATTTTGGTCATGATTCAAACTAGTTTATAAGTGGAATGTCGTGTGTTATCTTAGTGGTGATTAGTTGTGGTTAAAATGTCGGTTAGATGCATAC
>WRGM01000039.1 GCA_009787175.1 Candidatus Bathycorpusculum fermentans
GCTTGATAGGCGAGCTTTAAGATTTCAACCATAGCATCAAAGGTTTCTTTTTTTACCCCAATAACCTGTTTAAAATCCTCATCACTTAATTTTGAGGCTTTTTCATACCGTTCCAAACTACCCAACAACATGACTTAAACACTCTTTACGTAAAATAAACACACCAAACTATTTATAAATACCGAGGAGGTCTAATTAACATCATATAGAATACTCGTTAAAAGTTAAGTTTACTACTCATCACATTATTTTTCCGAAAAGTATTATCACTTTTAGAGATGATTTATAACAATGACGTTAGCCAATCAGGAAAGAAGCAGACTCTTGGGTAGATATTTGTTAGAAAAGCAAATTTTTTAAGTATTTGCTGATTAATTGAGGTTGTCGGTAGATTGTTTGTAGGGTTTTTTTTGGGTTTTTGATGTTGTTTATTAGTGATAGTTTTTTGTATTTTTTTAGTGCTTGTTTTGCGATTTCTTTAACTTCTTGGGGTGTAAAATCTTTTGTATGAATTAGGGAATGTCCTAGGGGGTGTCTTGCTGAAGAGCCAAATGATGCCCAAGCTAGGTCTGTTTCGAGGTAATTGTTTGCTACGCATTGTTCATGTAGTCTTGTGCCGTAGGTTGGAGTGGCGGTAAACAAGTGCATGCCTACATCATATTTTTGTTTAAGCATTAGGGCGAAATCTACAGTGCGTTGCATGTTCTCTTTTTTTTCGCCTGGAAAGCCTATGATATAAAATGCACCGGTTTTCAGTCCTATCTGTTTAGCGGTTTTAGCAAACTCTACGACATGTTCAAGATTGAGGCTTTTAGAGATAACTTTATCTAAAATTTCTTGATCGCCTGATTCCACACCTACAAATACGTTGATAACGCCGGATAATTTCATTTTTTCAAGTAGCGGTTTGGTTAAATGGTCTGCGCGGATGCCATTAGGGGTGTCCCAGCCGATTTTAATTTTACAGTCTATTAGACCATCACATATTGTTTCAAACCGTTTAAGGTCAAAAGTTAAGTTATCGTCTTCGAAGAGTACGTTTTTAACATTGTACTTTTCAACGACATGCTTTATGTGGTTTAGAACGTATTTAGCAGAGTGTGCTCGAAACTTTTTGCCCATATGTAAGTGTATGGAGCAGAAGCAGCAGTTAAAGGGGCATCCGCGGCTGGTAACCATGGATATAGCTCGTTTTTGAAAACTCCGGTACCCCATTTTATTAGTTAAATAGTACTCCATGTCAACTAGATGATAAGCAGGATAAGGCAGTTCGTCAAGGTTTTCCAAAAAAGGTCGCGCATTGTTAAGTATAACTTGGTCATTTTGTCGATAGGCAATGCCTAAAATGTCACTTAACGATCTTTTACCCTCAAAATATTCAACAATCTCAAGGAGGGCATATTCACCCTCACCCATAACAATTATGTCAACAGTTTTAGCCTCTTTCAAAAACTCTTCAGGCACAGTAGAAACATGCGGACCACCTATAACTGTAAGAATTTTGGGATTAACTTTTTTTGCTAATTCACTTACTTTTAAAGCATTACCAATCTGACTAGTGAAAGGACCAGAGATACCTACAATGTCAGGTTTCCGTCTGCGGATTTCTGCTTCAATCTGACTAAAAGGCATACCAACAGTTACAATATCACCATTCTTTTGAGGTTTAAAATCAGTTATAAAAGCATCCAAGATTTCAACAGCATAACCTGCCTTATCAAGAACAGCAGCAAGATACATCAAACCCAAAGGTATACTACCCGCAGGCGGCTCGGAGTCCAGATAGAACTGTTGAGGAGGATTTATCAAGAGAACTTTCATTGTAACCCTTTACATTATCTAGTTGAGCAAAATGTAATATTTAAATTAGCCTAAAAGTAAGCAAAAAAAGTTTTTTACTTTTGAACTATCAAGTACTAATCTACTTCATGTAACCAGTAAAATGCTACCGCAAAATTTAAGCAGAAACAAATAGTACTACGCTAAAGGCGAATTTTATGGTTAAAACGATATTAAAAGATGGCGTATATTCAGTTGGAGTAGTAGACTGGAACATACGTGATTTTCATGGTTATATCACAAATAGGGGAACTAGTTATAATGCGTATCTTGTGCAGGACGAAAAAACAGCACTTATTGACACTGTTAAAGCACCATTTGTTGGGGAACTTGTCAATAATATTTCAGAGATTATTAATATAGAAAAACTAGACTACATAATAGTTAACCATGTAGAAATGGATCACTCAAGTGCATTGCCCATTATAGCTAAACTTGCTAAAAACGCTAAAATTCTTTCCACACAACGTGGCAAAGAAGAACTTATCAAACATTACGGCCATGATTTTGACAAGATAAAAACCGTCAAGTCTGGCGAAGAAATTAAATTAGGCAAAAAAACACTCAAGTTCCTTGAAGCTCCAATGCTTCACTGGCCAGATAGCATGTTTACCTATATTGTAGAAGATAAAATTTTGTTATCCAACGATGCCTTTGGTCAACATTTTGCTAACTCGCATCAATTTGACGATGAGGTAGACAACCATGTCCTTATGGAAGAAGCCGCCAAATATTACGCTAACATTCTCATGTTATTTGCTCCATTGATTATTAAGAAAATTAACGAAGTTATCGCTATGGGTATACCTATAGACATCATAGCTCCAAGTCACGGAATAATTTGGCGTAAAAATGTAATGCAGATAATTCAGGCATATACAGATTGGAGTAATGGTGCGACAACTGAAGATAAAGTAGTCATAGTTTTTGACACAATGTGGGAAAGCACAAACAAGATGGCGCGTGCAATAGCAGCAGGAATATGTAGTCAATGTATAGAAGCAAAAATTCTAAAACTACGCTCGTCAAACAACACTGAAGCTGTAACAGAAGTTCTTAAATCAAAAGCAGTTCTTGCAGGGTCACCCACAATTAATAACGGTATTTTCCCAACAATGGCTTCTTTTATGACATATATTACTGGGCTTAATCCTAAAGGTAAGCTTTGGGGTTTCTTTGGCTCATATGGTTGGGGTGGTGGTGCAGTAGAAAATTTGGTGGAAATGGCTAAAAAAGCAGATTTTGATGTCTATGAACCAACTTTGGAAATTAAGTGGGTTCCTGATGAGTCAGAGTTGAAGAAGTGTTTTGAGTTTGGGCAACAATTTGCTCAAAAAATCAAAGCCTAACTCTGCTTCTTTTTTCTTTATCTTGCTTTTAGTGAAAACAAAAATGGTTAGTTCTAGTCGCAGTATTAGTTCATGATTTCTGCATGTTCTTATCTGATGTTTTTTGGAAAGGTTAGGCATGTTTGTAGGGTTTTTGGGCGTTTTTGTTGTGTATGTGTGAATTTGTTTTAATCTTTTTGCTGTGTTTGTAGTAGGGTAAAGTTTGGTTTGTTATTGTCTGTGCGTGTATTGTACCAAAATTTTAACTATCTAATTGTACTTCATTTTTGTTAGTGGTGAAGGTTTTGGTTGAGCGGCAGGGTTTGACAGTCTATACAGTTGGGCATTCGACTCGTTCGTTTGAAGAGTTTGTTGAGATTTTGAGTAGTTATAATATTACATGTCTTATTGATGTGCGCACGGTGCCGCGGAGCAGGTATAGTCCTCAATTTAATAAAGAGACTTTATCAGCGGCTCTGAGAGTGTTGGGTATAAAATATGGGTCTCTTCCAGATATTGGTGGGATGCGTCATCCAAAGAAGGATTCAGTAAATCTCGCCTTAGAAACTAGTAGTTTTCGTGGATATGCTGATTTTATGCAGACTAAAGAGTTTACAGAGCAGCTGTTAAAAATTATTGTTTTAGCTAAAGAAAATTGTTTAGCGATAATGTGTGCAGAGGCTTTGCCTTGGCGGTGTCATCGAAGTTTGATAAGTGACATGTTAGTAGTTAGGCATGTTAAGGTTTTGCATATAATTAGCAAGGACAGTACTGTAACGCATCAACTTAATGAGTTAGCTCATGTGGAAGGCACAAAAGTCTCTTATCCGCTATTTAACTCTAAAGAGTCAAGTCAAAGAACTCTGGGTGATTTTGGAACTGCGTGATACTGAAAAGTGTAAAAGCGGTTTGTTTTTTAGAATTTTATACCTGTTCAGTCAATACTGTCAACCTAACACTTGCCATCGCACTAAACGTTCATAAAAACACATCTAAAAATGAAAAAAGCCAGCCACTCAACAATA
>WRGM01000040.1 GCA_009787175.1 Candidatus Bathycorpusculum fermentans
CCTATCTGTAAACTTTGTCAAAAATCATGGTTATCGCCATTTTACAAACCCCCGTATAGTTTATTTATATAAAGTGCAGGGGGTGGGATTTGAACCCACGAACCTCTGCAGGATAGGCTCCTGAAGCCTACGCCTTTGACCATGCTCGGCGACCCCTGCGCGTTGTTATTTGCAGTGTCTTTCAATTGGTGATTGTGGATAAATACATTACCGCGTTGTAGTATGTAAAGTGGGGTGTTGTTGAGGGTTTTGTGGTTAGGCAGGGTTATTGCGTGTTGTTTAGGGGTTTATTGTAGGTAGGCACAAATATTGCGTGTTAGTTTGGTTACCTGAGGATTCTCTTTGGTGAATATATTACCGTCTGCGTCGGGGGAACTGGGGGCTAGGGAGGCTCAGGCTATTGTGGCAAAGTTGGTTAGTTTTGCGGGTTCTTTTCGTGATTGTTTTATTGTCATTGTGGCTTTTCAAAGTGGTGTTTCTTCTTCAGATTTAGCTGCATTGAGAATTGGTGATTACCCTTTAGAGCCTTGGATGGGGTTTGAGACGGCTAGTGGGTGTGTGGGTAAGTATCGTTATGGTGTTAGTACTCCTGAGGCTTGCGGGTATTTGGCAGCGTACTTGGAGGAGCGTGGAGGTAAAGTTGGTGAGCCTCTTCTGGTAGGTAAGAATGGATCATTTACTGTTAAGGCTGTAAATAGGGTGTTAAAGGGGGTAATTCATAGATCAGGTTTGGATAGGATTAGGGGTTTTACGGCTAAGTGTCTGCATAGAGGATTCGAGAGGACACTAAATTATGCGGATAATTATTCTCGTGTAGTAGAGATACTGCTAAAGTAGAATTTTCCATGTTTAATGATATGCTAAACCTGCGTTAAGAGCGGGGTTTTTATATGTAAACGCGCATTTTTTTGTGAGTTGTTTGTATTGACTGTTTATTTTATTCCTTGGGATGCTGAGCAGAATTTAGTTTTGGAAGCTGAGCGGCTCTATGAGAATGCCGGCTCATTTAGCTGCATTGAAAAGGGTGATTTAGTTGCGGTAAAGCTTCATGTTGGTGAGTTAGGGAATCCTAATTATGTGCAGCCGTTTTTTGTTCATCATATAATTCAGAAAATTAGAGATCTGGGGGGTAAGCCGTTTCTTACGGATTCAAATACGTATTATTGTGCGCAGAGGCATAACGCGTATGATCATATGCAGACGGCTTTAATGAATGGTTTTAACATGGCTCCTTTCATAGCTGCGGATGGTTTGAGGAGTGAGAATAGCCGGTTAGTTAAAACGTGTGGTATTTTAAGTGAAATTCAAGTTTCAGGTGCTATAGCGGAAGCTGATGCTATGATAGTGGTCTCTCATTGTAAGGGTCATGAGCTTAGCGGTTTTGGAGGGGCTATTAAAAATTTAGCTATGGGTTGCACATCACGTGCGGGCAAGTTGTTGCAGCATAGGACTGTAAATTTAGAAATTGATCATACAAAATGTAACGGTTGTGGAACATGTAAAACTGTTTGTCCTAATAATTTACCTGAAATAATAAAAGGTAAAGCAGTTATAACCTCAGATTTATGCATGCGCTGTCCCGTATGCAAAAGCGAATGCCCCACAGGCGCTATAAAGTTTGTAAATCAGGAAAATATCTGCAAAGCACTAGCATCAGCAGCATTAGGCGTACTAGAAACATTCAAACCGGGAAAAGTTTCATACATCAATTTTGCCAAAGACATAACATCATACTGTGACTGTCTACCAAATCCAGGCGCACCAATAATAGATGATGTTGGTATTTTTGCTGCAAACTCTCCTGTTTCAATAGATGCGGCATTTCTAAGAAAAATGGATTATCAAATATTTAACAAACACTCCAATATAGACTGCATGACGCAAATAACAGAAGCAATAAACATAGGCATACACGGCGAAGCAAATCCAGAAATACAAAAAGTCTAACACCAAAAAGTAAAAAGGCTCCAAGTGCCAACTATAAACAAATAACCGTTAATCACCTAGTTTTTTCACTACAAACACGCAATAGATAACATATACTCTGCTCTAAAGGAAAAAAATAGTCTTCTGTTCTAAAATTAGAACAAAGTAAGAGGAAAGTGTTCGAAACGTCAAATTATATACCTCACTGCAATATAGAAAATCAGTGAAAAAAATGAAAATCGAAAAAAAGTTAATAGTGTTAAGCATACTGGCATTAACAATAGGAATAGCAACAATTACTCCCTTGGCATTCTTTATGACTACAAACGCTCAAACAGATGATAACCCATGGTTTAGCGTAGATCCACTTTTTGCCTACTTTAGAGTTGATTTAATCGATGGCGGCTATTGCGTTTCAGATGTGGTGAAGTTACAAACTTTACTTAACGATAAAGCCTTGAAACAATCAGAAACCCGAATTGAGTACTTTGAATTTAACTTCTACACTGATAACCAACAGCTTCTAAAACACACATTCTGGATCAGTATGACCAACAATGAGTCTAAAAACCCTGTAACTTCTTGGCATATTATAACCGAAAACCCTTGGCGTATTATAAACGAAAACCTGCTTAACAGTTCATACCTTGGCACTGACTTCCTCAGCGGTATTGACGTTGATCTCTTTAATGACTTGTCAGAGATGGCATACACAAGAGGTTTTGGTAATACATTTGGCTCTAAAGACGATAAATTTAATGCTGTCTTGGAAGCACAAACAATCTATCTTGATGTTAGCAGAGTATGTTATGTTACCATCAAGGGTGACACTACAGAGATAACTTGGGCAAATAACCAAAATGTACAGCATTTTGAGTTAACAAAAAGCGGTGGTGCGTTTATATTTGGAAATGATGACAACTCAGACACTTTAGACACTTGGGTACAGCAAGCTTCTGTTGATCTCTCGGATACAACTATGGACGATTATTATGTCGAGTTAGAAACAAAATATGGCATAGCAGACCCACGTTAAGCTCTCAAGAAGGTGATAAAAAGTGACGACAGACAATCTGGAAGGCAATACATTAATTGTCTAGGCATACATTGTTCGTGCAGATAGACCAGTAGGGACAAGAGATATTACAAGAGGTGTAGAACTTAGCAGCACAAGTGTTGCGCATTATCACCTTCAAAAGCTCGAAAACTTGGATTTAATAGAGAAAGACAGCTACGGTCAATATATCGTTAAAAAGAAAGCAGCCATTGATGGGCATGTGTGGGTCGGCAAAAACCTTATGCCTCAATTGATGTTTTACTCCCTCTTTTTTATAGGTGCCTTCGCCGCAGAAGTAAGTATAATATTGCTTAGCGTAATTTTTAATTTTTTCATAATTGAGACAAGTTTCTGGTTTTTAACGATTATAACGTTAGTGTCAATGATTTTATTCATCAAAGAAGGCTTAGCGTTACATCACAAACTAAACCCCAAACACGCAGAGGAAACATAAGAAACACATGTCCCCTTTTTTGGAAGCTTGTCAACTAATTTTTTTAGGTAATTATTTTTCAGCTAAATTTAGAATCACCAGTAAAAACGGTTTTAGCAAGCTATCTTCTTATATTACACATAGCGAACAGTAAGCGGAGGAGCGCACAATGCTTGGCTAAATTATCTGACCCTATACAAATCAAGGACTATACTCTGAGAAATCGTATTGTTTTTCCACCTATGCAAAGCGGTCGCGCAGACTTTGATGGAGCAATTACAGCTAGGCTTATCAATTTTTATGTTCGACGCTCGGCACATATTGGATTACCTATAGTAGAGCATGCATACATTGATTTGTTAGGTAAAATTGGACCAAAACAATTAGGTATTTATGATGACTCTTTAATTTCAGGATATGAAAAACTGGCTACTGCTCTTCATAAAGAAGGCGTGCCAGCGGTAGTTCAAATATCACATGCTGGTGGGGTGGCAAATAAAAAGGTTATTCACAATCAGCCAGTTGGTCCCAGTAATGCAGGAAAAATGCGTATGCTTGAAATTGATGAGCTTAAAGAGGTTGTTGATCAATTTGTTGCGGCTGCTGAGAGGGCTGTTGTTGCTGGTTTTGATGGTGTGGAGCTTCATGGTGCTCATGGTTATTTGCTTAATCAGTTTTTTTCGCCTTTGTTAAATAAGCGTGGTGATGTGTATGGTGGTTGTTTGGAGGGTCGTATGCGTTTTCCTTTGGAGGTGGTTAGGGCGGTGCGTTGTCGGTTGGGTGGGGATAAATTGTTGTTTTATAGGGTGGGTTCTGATGATTTAGCGCCGTATGGTACGTGTGTTGAGGATGCGGTTGTTTTTTCTCAGCGGCTTG
>WRGM01000041.1 GCA_009787175.1 Candidatus Bathycorpusculum fermentans
TATCTGGTACTCTAACAGTTTAAAAACCTGACTAGGTGCTCATAAATTCCATTAAAAACGCCAAAAACAATAAGGACTAAGGTCTAATGATTTTTTCATTTTTCTATTTTGTTATTTTATTAATTTGCTCAGTTTACCTTGTGGTATGTTAATAAAATATGGAAAACTAAATTCTGTGATACCTGTTCTACTTTTCCTAACCCACTAATGCAGGCATCATCATTTCGAACAGGATTTATTCACTACCTAAATCTCGCGAGAGAACGGCATAGCACTATAATGTATAGTTATATATAAATTGTTTTTAATTAGTTATGATCTGGTTCTATCTATGAGTTTTGAAATCTGTTTTGCCCACTATGTTAATATAGTTTTTTTTACTTCCTATAGTCTAAATTTGTGGGAGAAACTAGTTTGCTCGGTTATGCAGGGAAAATATTGCATGTGAATTTGGCTACTTCGAGTTCTCGTGTGGAAAAACTTGATGAGGTGACTGCTAGGCGATATGTTGGCGGTATTGGTTTAGGCATGAGGCTTTATTTGTCTAATTCAAAAGCTAATGTTGATCCTCTAAGTCCTGAGAATCCTTTTGTTTTAACTGTTGGTCCTGTTTCGGGTACAATGTTTCCTACGGGTGGTAGTGGTCATGCTTTTGTTTCAAAGTCTCCTGTGACTAATTTGCTTGGAACAACAGTTAGTCGTGGTACTTTTGGTGTAGAGTTTAAACGTGCTGGCTATGATGCTCTTGTTATAACTGGTAAAGCTGAAAAGCCTGTTTATCTTTGGATAGATGATGACTCTGTTCAGATACTTGACGCCTCTGCTCTTTGGGGAAAATCTCCTGAAGAGGTTGAAGATATTCTAAAGTCAGAAATAGGCGATTTTTATGTACGTGTTGCATCTATTGGTGTTGCAGGTGAGAAGCTTTGCGGTGTTGCCTGCATTGTAAATGATAGGACTCGTGTTGCTGGCCGTACGGGTCTTGGTGCTGTTATGGGTTCTAAAAACCTTAAGGCAATAGCTGTTAGAGGTACCTGTGATGTAGGGGTCTTTAAGTCGGATGAGTTTTTTGGTTTGGTTAAGGATTTTCATGAGCGTATGAAGGGGCCAGCTGCACAAAAGTATCGTACTATGGGGTCAACGGAAAATTTGATGCTTCAAAATGACATGTTTTGCGTTCCAACGTGTAATTTTAATGCGTCTCATTTTGAATTGGCTAAAAATATTAGTAGTTCTGTTATTAATGAGCGCTATGTTGTAAAGATTATTGGCTGTAATTCTTGTGCTATGCGTTGTGAGCATGAGGTTCTGGTTAGAGAGGGCGTTTATAGGGATACTTTAGCGCGTATTGAGTATGATAGTTTATGGGCATTTGGTCCTAACCTTGGCGTGGACAGGCTTGATGTTATAATTAAAGCTATTGCGCTCTGTACTTATTATGGTCTAGATGCTCAAAGTGTGGGTGGCATAATTGGCTTTACAATGGATTGCTATGAAAAGGGTCTTATTGAAGACAGCTGCATTGCTGCTCTGTTAGACGCCGGTTTTGTTCCCCGTTTCGGTAACGCCAAAGCAGTTATACCTCTGATAGAGTGTATAGCTGCAAGGGAGGGTATAGGCGATATACTTGCTGACGGCGTTAGAGCAGCTGCAGCAAAAATTGGTGGCGATGCAGAAAAGTTGGCTCAGCATGTTAAGGGCTTAGAAGCTACAGGTTACGATTTACGCTGTCTTAAAACTACAGCTTTAGGCGTCGCGGTATCTTATCGCGGTGCTGACCATAGTCGTAGCGGCGCATTTATAGCTGATCTATCCGGCAAAGTTGACCGATTAAAAGCTGAAATTGGTCGTGGAAAACTAGTTAGCGAGCTTGAAGATATTTATAATTTACTAGACTCCTTTATAATCTGTAAAAACGCAAAAGGCACTCTATATAATGACACCGAGGACTTAGCTAAGCTCTACAGTGCCGTTACAGGCAAAGATATTACAGCAGAGGAGCTTAAACTTGCAGGGCAACGCATAGAAACCCTCGCACGACTCATAAATATCCGCGAAGGCTTAACACGTAAAGACGACACTCTCCCCTGGAAAGTCTTAAACCAACCCGTAACAGATAACTGCCAAACAAAAGGACAAGTAGTAACCACTGAAGAACTTGACCTAATGCTTGACGATTACTACAACACACGCGGCTGGACCCTAAAGGGTATTCCAACAAAAAAGACACTCCAACAGCTCGAACTAGAAGAATTCGAAAACATAATAATAGCAGTAACTAATAAAGAAGAAAAAGAAAAAGAAGATAAGGCGGTCTAAATAAAATGGTAAGTGTTCATAACAGAAAATTCATATCTGCAGATCCTGAAAAATGTGTAGGCTGTCAAATATGTGAATACGCCTGCTCATATAACAAAGAAAAAGTCTTCAACCCTATAAAATCTCGCATACGCGCCGTCCGCGTTAACCAAGTAGCAAACATGGCAGTAACCTGCCGACTCTGCGAAGAACCTGCATGCGTCTCTGCCTGCCCAAGAAACGCGTTATCTCAATCAAAAGAAAACGGCGCTATACTAATAGATAAAGACAAATGCAACGGCTGCGGCTGGTGCATAGAGGCCTGCGACTACGGTGCAATGATGCTCCATCCTGAAACAAAAACCGTCTACACCTGCGATTTATGCAAAGACAGACCCGAAGGACCACAATGCGTCAAATGGTGCCCAGAAGAAGCATTAACTATAGTAACAAGCGACGTACTAGCCCAAAAAGCAAGACTTAGCGCCATCAAAAAACTATTCAACGAAAAACAATAACAACAACCCCTTTCCCAAACTCTATTTTACATTGGTTAAAAGCTTGGTTAAAAGCTTACAACCTTTTGCTTGTTTGTGCATTTGCATAGTGTTGTTTTAATTCTTCAATTGTCAGCGTGTCTTTTTCCCTGTGAATCATCGCATGGCAATTTGGGCAAAGAGGTACTATGTCTGTGACTGGATTAACTTCATACGTTTTCCCATTTTCATGTATAGGTATTAAATGATGTACCTGTATGTAATCCTGCCTTATGGTACCATATTCTCGCAAAAAATCAAAATCACAAACTACATATTTTACTCCATGATATTTAATGCACTGTTGCCTTGCCTGAAGATTGCGTTCATAAGAGACTACACCATTGACACTGCACCGATGTTGGAAGAACCATGAAACCATAAAATGCTTTCATGGAAACCTGTATTTAGTAACGTTTTAGCAGAGTGTGTAAATGTGAAATCATAAAGTCATTTTCCTCATAAACTGCTTTAATCTCATAATCCTTTGACAAAATACCGGGACCAATTAGTCCACGCAAACGTCCGCTCAACACACCAACGTTTAGGTAAAACCTGCCACACCTTCGCCTGAATCTTTTCAGAAATATCAATCAACTCCCCATTTCACCCTAACAAACTCTACAAACGACCCCGATAACCAGCATCACCACAACCACCCATAATAGACGAAAACTTGCTTTTAACAGCCTGATAAACATGACAACCACTCATCGTATCACAAATATTTGCAGCATGCACCTTCACCACAAGCAAATTTCCCATAACATCAGTTATTATGTGTCGCTTGCGTCCCTTCCCTTTTTCCCCCGTCAAATCCGCGATTTTCATTTCTATTTGTTGTTTTCACACTTTGAGAATCTATTAAACAATAGCTTGGTTCAGGGGCGCGATTTGCATCAACACGCACTTTTGCAACCATTTTGTCAATTGCTTTTTCCCAAATACCTTTTTTAACAGCGTGACTATAAAAAGACCAAACGGTAACGTAGGGTGGAAAGTCTTTTGGTAATAGTCTCCATTGGCACCCTGTTTTAATGCGATATAACACTGCGTTTACAAGGTCTCTTTTGTTATGTTGTTGTAAATTTTTGCCTTTTTTTATCACAAAGACTTCTTCAATTAATTCCCATTGATTATCAGTTAAATCTGTTGGATACCCCACAGTTCATTACCATAAAATATTATAGTATCATCTGTATTTTTTTTTATATCTTTTGCTGAATACAGGCTCTTATCGCGTGCGAGTTGTGCTTTGGTGACAAATGTGGGTGGTGTGCCGCGTTTTTATCCCAAGAAAGGTTCTATTCTACGCCAAAAGGGTGTGCTGTTTGGCGTAAAATGTTTGAAGATTTAATGGTTGATCCGCAAAAATGGCTTTTGGTGTATCATAAGCGTTCAAATGTTGAGGGTTGTTTTTCAACCTTAAAATGAGATAACCCCATGTCACTTCGCAAACAGCTTGATGAACGTAA
>WRGM01000042.1 GCA_009787175.1 Candidatus Bathycorpusculum fermentans
GGTATAGCAGCTAAACAATTTGAATGGTAAAAATCGTGAACAAGAAGATATGTTAAAGGTGGGGTGAAATTATTTTGTGAGAAGACACTACAGTTCAACTTGACAGAAAATATTCATTTCACAATTTTCCCATAAATAAACTTAAATGACTCAGCTAGCCTCAATGCTAAGAGCGAAATGACCAAAATGCCTCACGTTATAGAAATACAAAACCTAACAAAAACATACAACAACTTCAAAGCAGTAGACAACCTAAACATAAGTGTTGACAACGGCGAAATATTTGGACTATTAGGACCAAACGGCGCAGGCAAAACAACTACAGTCTCAATGCTATGCACCATTCTCAAACCAACGTCAGGAACAGCAAAAATAGACGGACACGACATCATAAAAGAACCAAGCAAAGTCCGCAAATCCATAGGCATAGTCTTCCAAGACCCAAGCATAGATGATCGACTAACAGGAAGAGAAAACCTGCTAATGCACGCAAACCTATACGGTGTCCCAACATCAATACAAAAAGAAAGAATAGTACGCATCCTAAAATTAATTGAACTAGAAGACCGCGCAGATGACTTACTACGCACATATAGTGGAGGCATGCGGCGAAGACTGGAAATCGGACGAGGCCTAATACATCAACCTAAAGTTCTATTTTTAGATGAACCCACAGTTGGATTAGACCCACAAACAAGAGATCACATTTGGCGTTACATAAAAGACCTTAAAGAGGCAAATGATATAACAGTAGTTCTAACCACCCATTACATGGACGAAGCAGACAGACTATCAGACCGCATAGCCATAATGGATCACGGCAAAATCGTTATATTAGACACACCACAAAAACTTAAAGCAACACTTGAAGGCGACGTTGTAGTTATTAAATCAAACAACAATAAAACCCTAGAAGAACTCTTAAACAAATGGTTCAACTTTACTAACCAACATCTAGAAAAAGATACATTAGAAGTTACCGTACCAAATGGCAGAAACGCCATACCACGAATAGTAGAACTTGCAAATCAAAACAGCATATATATCGAGTCCATAGTTTTACGCGAACCGAACCTTGAAGACGTTTTCCTACACTACACCGGAGGCAGCATACGCGACGACGCCACTAAAGAACTACATGGATTATCAGCAATTCACAGGAGGGCCATACGTTGACAGAACTAAGAGGCATCTATACACTTTGGCTACGAGAAATAAAACGATTCATCCGAGACCGCGCACGAGTCATAATAAGCTTTATACAACCACTATTATGGCTAGTAGTATTTGCCGCCGGTTTTAGTGCGCGATTAGTAATTCCAGGAGTAGATTATCGACAATTCCTATTTCCAGGCATCATAGGTCAAACACTGCTTTTTACATCCATGTTCATGGGTATAAGTGTAATTTGGGATAAAGAATTTGGCTTTATGAAAGAAATACTTGTAGCACCCATATCTCGCTTTAGCATATTTTTAGGCAAAATGTTAGGCGATAGCACAGCTGCAATGCTACAAGGCGTAATCGTTTTCGCATTTGGCTTTCTATTAGGAATACCATTTAACCCACTAACACTCTTCATAGCACTACCCGTAATGCTACTTATCACCTTTGGACTAGTCAGCATAGGCTTAATAATAGCCAGCTTCATGGGCAGCCTAGAAAATTTTGGAGCAATTCAAACATTCATAAACCTGCCCCTATTCTTTCTAAGCGGAGCACTATTCCCCGCAACAGGAGAAGGCATACCAATGTGGCTACAAACTGCCTCAAAACTAAACCCCCTAAGCTATGGTGTTGATGCGCTACGAACAGTCATATTAGGCTCAGACTGGACACCACTCCATCCAATATACACCAACTTGGCAATAATTGCCATATTTGACATAGTAATGATAATCATAGGCACATGGGCATTTAGCAGAATGAAAAAATAAAAGATCACATTACAACAACTTAGACAGTTTAATTCAGAACATAGCTATCATACGAACCCCACGGATTAACACGAGATACACTGCAATCTAAAAAGCTTACACGATTTAAAACAATATTTACCTCAGGACAACCACCTATTTAATATCTGAATGGATATACAAAAAATATGTGAGACAAGAAATAGTCTCAAGTTTTATTCTTTTTCTATGTCGCCTAAGTTTTAGAGGATTTTACGTTTCCTTTATTTCTTAAGCTGATGAATACAACTCCGCCGCAGATAGTTACAATTATAATAATGCAGAGTGGGAGCCATATCCGACTAAAGATGTTGCCATTTTCGCTGCCGTTATTATTTGTAGTTCCTCCATCTGTGAGTGCCCCTGTGCTGTTTAGTTTACGTGTCCCTGTGGGGTCTGATTGCCCATTAGAATTTGATGACACAGATAAGGAGAATTGTATTCCCATTTCAGCGCATTGCTGATTAGTTGGCATATAGTCAGCATTTAGTGCTGGGTCAGCTTCAATTGAGCCGCTGTCACCGTTGATATGAGATTTCCATGCAGCGAGTCCCGCATTTTCCAATGTACTATCGGGGCGGTTATCAACAAAAACGGCGCTTTTACCGGCGATATAGTAACAGTTATTACTCATCGTTGGATTACGGCTAAGAGCGGACAAGCCTCCAAGCTCATTAGCATAACGAATTTCTATCATCGGACGAACAATACCGTTTGGCTGACTTATAATATTGTGGTGAATATTTGGATTAACGTTGGCAGGACGTTTGGCATAGCTTTCCCAATCCTGATATGTGAGACCAAAATAAATTGCACTATGATATTGCCCACCATTAGCCACATTTATCAACACGTTATTGTAAACCTGAGCATCTTTGGAACCATAGAGACCGATACCTTCCCAGCCTATGTTAATTAACAGATTGTTACGTACTATGCCACGAATGTTTTCATAATACTCTGGATTTACTTTAGTATCGAAAAATTCTGGGCTAGTATCAAAACCAATAAGAATTCCGCCTCCATATGCACGTTCAACACGGTTATTTTCAATTAGCGCATCAGTTGCGCCGCCTTTGGCATAGATAGCATTGGCGCAGATATCGTGAATATAGTTATTTTGCACTTTCATATTGTCGCCGTTGACATTATCAATACCCTCAGCATTATCTTCGCCGTTAAGAGGTTTACCAGCGAATGCCTGCCCTGAATTATATATCTCATTATAACGAATTACAACATTATCACAATTAGGCTTTACTTTAACTACATCATATTGAGAATCATGTAGTATGCAATCCTCAATTATAATATTAGATGCACCTGCACGACCATTAGGATCTCCCCAATCCCAACGAGTTTCCAAACAAACAGCATACCAACCACCCTTTACCTCAACATTTTGCAATTTACCACCCGATGAGTCAACATCAAAATAAACAGCAGAGTCCTCATTATGACCAGAATTATAAGTAGTCAAATCAATAACCGCCCATTCACCCGACATAGACTTTATAGTAACATTAGGCACTCGAATACGAACATTAATACCCTCACGATAAGTACCACCACGCAAAATTATAGTATCATCAGGCTGCACTACATCTAAAGCGACATTAATACTCTTAAAAGGCGCATCAATAGAACCAGTTGCAGAAGCGTCATTACCACTTGGGGAAACATAAATACCATTCGCTGGATCAGCACCACCAGAACGTGTACGTGGTCCAACAGTACCAAGAGAACTTTGAGCCGTCACCACCTGTGACATAAGCGGCATAGTCGCAAATAAACTTAACAACAACACAACAGCAAACAAAGATGATAAAACACTTTTTGATTTATATAACAAACTATTTTTTTCCTTTATCATATTATCAACACATCAACAACATCTTTTCTATTAAAGTACAGGTCGTTAAGCCCCATTATTATTTATTGTGGAAATCACATTATTTACTAAGCATAATACCCAACTTTTACAGATTCGCAGCATATCACAAAAAATAGGTTACAGAAGCCTAAAAGGATTTATAAGTAAACTAAAAGAGGACATACACAATACTACAAGCTAAATTTTCTTTTAAATTCTTCAAATACTGTTTTATTTTAGAGTCTTTCTGGTCGGGAGAGCTAACTTATTTTGGTTGTTTAAAGGGTTAACACAATTGACATTTTTATGTTAATTTCTAATGCTGTTTTTATCATTAATTATCATATCACGTGTGTGTTGTGTCTCTTCGAATTCTTGTGTCCATTCATTGAGCTTTTGCTGAAGCACGTTTTTATCTGGTAAATAAAGGGTGGTGTCCTAAGTTAAGTGAAATGGGGGATCTCTTTTGAAGAACCAAAAGTTTATGATCAAGCCGATAACTATTTTGTGCATGATG
>WRGM01000043.1 GCA_009787175.1 Candidatus Bathycorpusculum fermentans
TGTGTCTTTGTTTGCTCGTTTTCATGTTAATGGCTCGCGTGAAGAAATCTGGAATCTTGTGTGTAATCCCTTTTGAAATACTCTCAAAATATTATGCCCACCAAAGCCCACCCGTTTAAAGCAGATAAAGGCAGGAATTAGTAAAACAAAGACTAGACCTAATGCATGACAACAACCTAGTCTCCGCAGGCACGTTAATAATAGGGTTACCAGAGGAAACAGAAGAAGACATTATAAAAACACAAGAACTCTTAGACGAAATAAAAGACATACGCGGTCTAATAGTACCTCTATTCTTTGTACCCCTAGGCAGCCTAACAAAAGAAGACTGGTTCAAAGATACCAAACTACACAACAGACATACAGAATTAATGATACAATGCGCAGAACACGACTTCAAATGGGCAGACAATCTAATAGAATGGGCATTCAAAAACAAATGACACAGCAAAATAACAAAAACAGCCTACAAAGGCTTCGTAGCCCTAGCAAGACATAAAGTAAAACAAATACAATAAAAAAACACCACAAAAAAAGACAACCTTAAATATCCTAATGAAGATGAATGTGGGAGAACACAAGAGTGCCGCTGTTGCATAGCTCGGTAGTGCGACTGACTGTTAATCAGTAGGTCAAAGGTTCGAGTCCTTTCAGCGGCGCCACACCCTCACTTCATCGCTCACCCAAAGAAATTTTAATACATTTTGAGTTTGTTAAGTCGTTTTATTAATTCAGCATTAGAACTAGTTGCTGCTTTTCTGGATTTTCATGTAAAATAACACATACATCTGTGTAAACTGTAAAAATTATTTAATAACAATCCCCTAGTTTCTCTCACTTTGGTGAGAGTTTTTGTTTTGTTCATATGCCGCTGGCGGGTTTGTTGTTGTTTTATTGTGTTTCTTTTGAGCTTGTTATTGTTTTTCCTGCGAAGGTTATTTTTAGGGCGTTTTTGTGGGGGCATATTTCTATGCATCTGGTGCAGAGTATGCATTTGGAGTCTGTTACGTCTCCGCCTTTTTTGGTGTACATGTCTGTGGCTTGTGTTGGGCAGGCTCGTTTGCATATGCCGCATTTGGTGCATTTTTGTTCGTCTTTTTGTAGTTTTGTTAGGGCTATTTTTTTGAAGGGCCATGTTGTGCTGAAGAGGGCTGTTAGTGCGCCTACGGCGCATATGCGGCACCAGATGCGTCGGTATGCTAGGGAGAGGATTATCACTATTATCAGAACGGTTAGGCTTATGCTGGAGTAGTATCCGCCTATTATGCCTAAGGGACCGTAGACTATTTGTGATATGTAGCTAAAGTTCATAGATCCTATGCCAGCTTCTATTAGGGAGCATAGGGGGCGCATGGGGCATATTAGGCAGTATGGTTCATTTATGCTGCTTACTATGCCGGCTTCTGTTCCGCCGGGTCCTCCGGCTATGGTGCCGGGTATTAGTTCTGTGCCGAAAATGTAGTATGAGCCAAATATTACGCTTAAAATGAGGAATGTGGCTATTATTATGTATCGTGTTTGTCCGAGTTTTTTGTTTGTTTCATCTGAAAATGATCGGTGTTTCCACTTTAAAGTTCGTCGTAATCTTGATAGTGTGTCTTGGAATAGTCCGAAGGGGCAAAGCCAGCCACAGAAGGCTCGTCCGAAGAGGAGGGAGGCTACGATTAGTGAGCCTATTACTATACCTATTTTTTCTATACCTAAGGTGGAATATGTGACTTCATATCCTCGGGGGTAGTTCCAGAAGGGGAATATGTATGCTTGTAGTTGCCACGCTGGGCAGGTTACTGTTCTGCCGTTGGGGTAATAGCAGGCAAGGACGGGGAGGGTTATGCCATCGGGTAGCTGGTTGCCTAATAGGTCGGCTCCTAATAGTCGGTCGCGGGGTGAGATGCCTAGGGGTGCCCATCGGGGTTGGCCGAAGGGTCCTATTATTAGTCCCATGAATATGGCTATTACGGCAAATATTTGTATGTATAAGCGTAAGTTACTTATGCGGCATGTTTTGTTTCGTGAAAACTTTGCAATTAGGGTAGTGCCAGCTATGGCGGCTAGGAAGTATATGGGTAATACAATGTTTACGGGTAGTTCCCAGACCATTTAAGCGTCTCCTACGGTTTTTGCCTTTTTGTTAGATCGTAATTTTATAACTGTTGCAAGGGTTACTGTTAGGGCGACTATTATGCCTGTTGTTATGCTTACAGAGTGGCGCAGGTAGAACGCGCGGTCGTCCACAAATGAGCCGTAGCTGTAGCGCATAACTGTTAACCGTCCAGAGAGTCCTTTAACAATAACTGTTTCATCAGGCAATAGTTTCCAGGTTTTTCCTTCTCCGAAAAATACGCTATCCTGATTAAACACTGTCCACTCACTATAATGTGACGGCCTAGAGGGGTCTCCGCCTAAATTTATAACCTGCTCGCCAGCATCGCTCTCAACGGTATAGCGGATAGAGCATGAACTATATGTACTATTACTGGTAGCGCGACTGGGGGTAAATGAGTGTATAGTTACATCACAGTTTTTTGCTGAAAACTTTAAAGTACCAGAAAAACGTGAACCACTAAGAGTTAAATTATTAAAAATCCACATATCATTCTCTAAAAAGGCATTAGTATAGCTTCCATTAACTGAGAAACGTATTGACCCGTTAACAGCGGGAATATCAAAAACATCCATAGTTGAAAAAGCAGTCCCCTGCCCTTCAACAGCAGGTAAAAAACTAAAAAGAGAAAGCCCTACTAACAAAGCTATTAATGCAAACGAGTAAACTCTACAGTGGAACACCAAAGCACCACATACCAAAAGATATAACAACATGTATAATTATAAAGGTTTTTTCAAAACACCACCAAAAAAGCTCACTCTATGACGATTAATTTGGTTTTTTCTGCTTTTTATTACTTTTTTGCTCTCAGTTGGAGTTATAGAATAAGTCATATATGCAGCGACTTATAGCTTAACTTCAGGGATATGCAGGAGGTTGTCTGTATGAGCATAGAGAGTAAAATCAAAAATGGTTTACACTGTTTTTGCAACAGAAAAAATGCGGCGTTTATCTCTTTACTATTCATAATAACTCTAACAGCATCTTGCATTATCTCCGAGTACAATACTGTTTCATTTTTTGTATCAGGAGCACCTGATAAAGTGGTTAATAATGAAACTGAACTTAGAGATGCAATTAACAATGCACCAGATAAATACACATTCACAATCGCTCTCAACAATGACATTACGCTAACTGACTCTGCACTTATCATTCCAGCTAACAAAGATATCATACTTACAAGCAGTAAACTTGTTGGTTTTTACAAGTTAATTGGTGCATATAGTAGAAATACTATTATTGTTAAAGACAGTGGAATATTAAAGATTGATGGCATAATTATAACTAATAGTTCTCAGAGTGGAGTAACTGTCAGAGAGAATGGTTTGCTTATACTGTACCGTGGCGAAATTTCGGGAATTTCAGATAATAGCTTCTCATAGAACATTAGCTTTACCGCGCTATGCATAGGTGTTCATTTTAAGTTGACCAAAAATAGCAGATACATCTTCTGTTTTTGTCCGAGAAAGCTAGAGTAGTATGTAACCGCATACTATTCTAGTTTCTCGGACATGCCGTCAGAGTAACTCTGAGTTTTCATCCGTAAGTCAATTTAATGCCTTCTCTTCATTCGGCTAACAGTGTAACGTTAGGATAATAAATAAAAGTTTGTTGGTTACTGGTCTGTTTGTTCTTGTTTTCTTATTAGGTGGTAACAGTATAAACTGTATACGGTTATGCCTCCAAACATTATGGTAAGCATGGGTCCTACTAGTATGCCGAAGATGACTACACAGAATCCTGTAACTACCGCTAGGGCTATGGCTATTAGTTTTTGGTAACGGTTTTGCTGTTTCTGTTCTTGTGTTAGTGGCGTTGGTGGTGGTTGTGTTTTTAGTTTTTTTTGCATTTTGCGCAGATTTTCATGTTATACTTGTATGTGCAGGCAATGTCTGGGTTGTGGACACATTCAATACTGGCTACAATATAGTGGTCGTATTGTAATAGTTTGCATCGTTTATTTTGCAACTGACTGATTTGTTCATCTGTTAAATCGGGGTTTTCTAAGGTTTTTTCTATTTGTAGTATTTCTTGGTATATTTTCATGTCACGTATTTTTTTGTTCAGGTGAGTCTCCACAAAGCCATACTACTATGAAGGCGATTACGGCGATTATTATAACAGCTACGATGTGGTCCCGCATACAAGATTCACTTCTTATAAACAAAACAGTTTTTACGCATTATAGCAACTTAACTTTTTGAGAGTATTTCAAAAGGGATTACACACAAGATTCCAGATTTCTTCACGCGAGCCATTAACATGAAAACGAGCAAACAAAGACACA
>WRGM01000044.1 GCA_009787175.1 Candidatus Bathycorpusculum fermentans
TTGCATATGTAGCTGTGTTTGTTGCGCAAAAAAATGGCATGAAAGGTTAAATGTTAACGAAATTTTCGCCGAGAGCTAAATACATACCAGAATTACTGCAATGTGGCACCACTGACACAAAAAACGTTTATAACTGTAATACTTGTTGGGTGATGTATTGTTTCCAGTATTTTGGGGTCATAAGGAGCATGTCGTGTATAGATAGTTTGGTGTGTCTGCCATGTCGTCTATGTTTTGTAGCATAGGCGAGTTTAAATTTCAACCATGACATCAAAAAGTTTCTTTTCTTATCCCGATTATTTGTTTAAAATCCTCATTTTTTAGTTTTAAGGCTTTTTCATACCCTTCCAAACTACCTGGCATTGATTGAACACTATTTATTCAAAACAAACACAAACCAAACATTTATAAATTCAGAGGAGGTTTAATATATTGTTTAGAGGTGAAAAAGTGTCAAACGGAAAAAATGCATCATCAAACAAAGCAGGGAATAAATCTGGAAAAGGCAAAGATAAATCTTCAACGAAAAAATAATTGTTAATAAAAACTTCTTTTTTTATTCTGTGATTTTCTATTCGTTTTGCGTTTATACTCTGCACATATTTTCGGGGGTCTTTGTTAAGATCCAAGATGAACAATATGTCGTTCTATGTCTCATTTCTTTGATGAAACTATCGAAACTATTTTTAGGAAAAATACCTTACATAGGTACAGTAAATTTATTATATCTGATATTCAATCATAATTAATTGTCAAGTGATATTAATATGAAATTAAACTTTAGGAAAACAATTACAGCATTACTCGCAATTAGTATGTTATTAACTCTTTGTAGTGGTTTATCAATTTCGGTATTCGCGACCGATGTACCTGATGAGGAGCATCCAGTGAGATTAGTTACTACAGGTGACCTGTTTGATACACTAAATGACGCGATTTCGGCAGCAAATAATGCGGGACTGCCTAAATATACGCTTGAAGTCATTGGTGATGTGACTGAAACAAGCGCTGTTGTTATTACATCGGATGTAACGATAATCGGTGCTGAAGGCCAACATGCCATCGTTTTGAATAGCCCTATTTTGGTGCAAAACAGCGGGAAACTAACGCTTGGTGATGGCAAAAATGAAAAGCTCTTAACAATTTTTGGCTCCATACAGGTATACGGGATGATCAATGTAAAGGACGGAATTACATTAGGTATCCATGCTCCCGTGGTAAATGCTCAAATAGTAAGTATCAGTGACCCTGAAATAGTGGAAGAGTCTAACGATGGAGAACTTCTTTTTCGCCTAGATGAAAACCGGTCAGGTGAAAGAGAGTTACCGCGTAGTGTTTATGGGACTCTTCTTTTAAGTGGTCCGGATGCTCATGGTGTAATAAGTGGTGGTCGCATTGAAGGGGGTGATATCGCTTTAAGTCTGGAAAATGGTGCACAGTTGAGCGAAATTAGTGGTGGTGTGTTTACAGCTAAGCAAGATGCGGTTCATTTGACTGATGCTGGCACAAGAATCGATAAAATTTCTGGTGGTGAATTCTATCAAACAGATCAAAATACTAACACACATGGTCACGCTGTTTTTGTACAAAACGAGGCTCAAATAGGCGAAATATCTGGTGGCTATTTTGAAGCTGTCCGTAACTGTGCCTTAATTGTGGTTCGTGGTGGATGGGTTGATGAGATCAGTGGAGGCGAGTTTGTGGCTACACGTCAAGGCACAACAAGTTCAGGGTCCGATCAGTGGAATTCAGTACTTCATGTCCACTCTGAAAATAACGCTAGAACTGGTATTGGTACGATTTCTGGAGGATTTTTCCATGGCGGAGCTCGCTTTGGTATGATACTCACCGCTGAGGGCAACTTCGTTGCTCGGGTCAATGAGATTACTGGGGGGCTCTTTAACGGGATCGTTGGCGTCCAACTTGATCTTGGAGGTGAGATTGGTACTATATCTGGTGGAACAATGATCGCAAGACAAGGGATGCTAAACGTCGGCAACATCGGAGAAATATGCGGAGACGTGGAAATTCGCGGAACATCCTCCTATGGCATCTTCAACTATAACTATTATGGAAATTTTGATGATTCACGTTATTATGGTACGATCGGTAAGATCAGTGGCAACGCGATTATCTCAGGCGATGAACGTGGTATTGCAAACGTGGGGAAGATTAATATGATTTCCGGCGGCACGATTACCGGTACCAGTTCCCTTGTCAGTTACGGTATCACCAACACTGGTGCCATCAATATGATTTCCGGCGGCACGATCATCGGTGAGCAATATGCCATTTACTGTGGTATACCCTCGGGAGGTCAAGTTGGGGTTAACGGGGTTATTGGAACTATTTCCGGCGGCGTTTTCTGGGGTAAGACGAAAGTTGCACTCCGTCTTTCATCCGATTTGCAGCTTGAGCCGGGTTTAAGTGCTACTAAGGGGTTAGGTCGTTATCAGTCAGGATCAGGCCAGAGTATTTTTAATGATGATGATTTGGTGACGTATCCAATTTTGGATGGTGCTACATATTTTATGAGCACTTTAACTGAGCCTGTAGTTGGTATTGATGGAATTGCCTTTAAATTTTTAACATTGAGCGATAAGTATGACATAATCTACGAGTTAAATGGTGGGGTTAATCATCCTGATAATCCAGACTCTTATAATGATGAGGATCTTCCAGTTGCGATATTTGATCCAAGTAAGACGGGTTATACTTTTGGCGGTTGGAGAGTTACGTATGCTGATGGGTCTACTGCTGGGCCAGTAGCTAACTATCAGATTCCTCTTGGTGCCTCTGGTGATATTGTACTGGTTGCTACGTGGAGTTTGATTGGTGGGGATAGTTATGTTGTGGTGTATAATGGTAATGGGTTTACGGGTGGTAGTGTGCCTGTGGATCGTTTTGGTCCGTATGAAGGCGGCGATCAGGTGACTGTGCTTGGCCAGGGTAGTATGACCAGGGGTGGTTATGTTTTTCTTGGTTGGTCTACTGTTTCGTCTGTGAATGCTGCTGTTTATGTGGCTGGTTCCACCTTTAATATCTATAATGACGTAACGTTGTTTGCGGTGTGGCAGGAGGATACTTATGTGGTGTCTTTTGCTCCAGGGGGTCATGGTACTTTTGCTGTGCAGGTTACTAGTGGTTTACGTTATGGTGATGTGACGCCTGCGGCTCCAGCAGTTACTGGTGAGGTTGGTTGGAGATTTACCGGCTGGTCACCAGCACTATCAACTACAGTAACGGGGAGTATTACATATACTGCACAATGGGCACAGAACACGACAGTAACTCCTACTCCTACAGCGTCTCCGTCTCCGTCTGTCTCTCCAACTCCTACTCCTACAGCGTCTCCGCCATCTGTTTCTCCTACTCCTACAGCGTCTCCGTCTCCGTCTGTCTCTCCAACTCCTACTCCTACAGCGTCTCCGTCTCCGCCTGTTATTGGTGATGGCAGGTGGGCTCTTTTGAATTTGATTCTTTGTGTTCTTGGCGTTATCTTGACTGTTATAACAACTGTACGTGCAGTGTTATTAAAGAAGAAGCGTGGCAAGGATACTGTGAATGAGGATAAGCTGGGGCAGAATGGGGTTCAGGGTCGGCAGTATGTGGCGAAACGAAGTGATAAGGAGGAGCATCAAAAGTTTGTGCAGCGTAGGTCTGTGTGGTTAATAGCCTCTATAGTGTTGGCTGTTGTTGGTGTTGTAGTATTTTGCCTTACTGAGAATATGAGCCTTCCGCGGGTGTGGTTGGACAGGTGGACTATTGTAAATGCCATCATCTTGATAGCCGAAATAGTAACTATACTGCTTGTGTTCAAAAAACAAAAAAAGTAAAAACACACAACAAAAACAATAAACACAACCCTTTTTTTCTAAACAGCCTAAAGTAAATTCTTCGCCCAAGGTGCCTATTGACACATTTTATCCTTATTATTTAGCATTTCACATCATTAGACCGCCTGCGAAACTGTCTCTGTTCCAAGGTATTAAATACAGTGTTATAGATTAAAATCTGGCTCAAACATCCTTACCAACAAGACAACAATAGACTTCTTGCATAACTATGTGTTTTGTTCATAGTTGCAGATTTCTGCTATTAGGAATAGTTCAAAAATAACTTGAACACATTAAGAGCAGAATACTGGGATATCCTTGGAAAATATCAAATTCTGCCAAAATTTTTGTCCAAATTATTTGTTAACTGATCCTTAGGTTGAATCGTAGGCCAAAGTGTTTGCCTCTGTTGCGATAACGATCAGACACAATCTTACCGCTTAACCAAACCAATAACATGTTCATTTAAAAACCTGCTCACTAAAAAACCCCTGATTGAACGCTTTATCGATTTTAGTAAGGCTTTTCTTACTACGCTTTACCGAAACAACACAATTAAACCGTAACTCCCGCTGTTTTACGTAATCGAGACACATTTTTACACAATTGATGTTTAAATTCGCGTTAAACATCATATTAAAGAT